>JANMSB010000052.1:0-6347 GCA_031388915.1 Pseudomonadota bacterium
GCTTGCACGGCTGTCGATGCGGGGATGTGCAGTAATGTAATGGTGCCGGCGACGTGTGGTTGCTGGCTGCGTGCGTGGTAAGCACACCATTGCAGGCTCATGCGCAACTGTTGAGCGCGTGCCTGTAACACCTCGCGATCGCCCGCGATCACCAGTTGGCAGGGCCAGGCTTGTTGGGCAATGGCCAGCGCCAAGTCCGGGCCGATACCGGCCGGCTCGCCGGTGGTGACGATGATGCGTCCTAAATTGGACATGAACTAGGGAAATATTGATTGACTGTCATTTCGAGCGCAGCGAGAAATCTTTCCTATCCGAGACTACGCGGCATCAAGTACTTGCTGGATTTCTCCCTTCGGTCGAAATGACAGAAGGGAAGGGCGTCAGGCATTCCAAGACATTGCATTAGCCGACCACAGCATGCAGCAGCGGCTTACAACAGGTATTCGACAAAGGCATCGGCGCGCAATTCGCGCAGCCACAATTCGACTTCTTCTTCGGCCTTGGATTCGCGCAGCGCCATATAGGCTTTGTTGCGGCGAATGTCGTCGCTCACATCCTGCGTGCGGCGTCCCAACAACTGCACGATATGCCAACCAAACTGCGACTTGAACGGTTCGCTGATGGCGTTCACTTCCAAGCTGTCCAACGCCTTTTCGAAGTCGCCCACATAGGTGCCGGGACCCGCCCAGCCCAGATCGCCGCCCTGGACCGCTGAACCCGTGTCTTGCGAGGTGACGGCGGCAACGGTGGCAAAATCTTCACCTGCCAGCACGCGCGCGCGGATTTTCTCCAGGCGCTGTTTGACGGTGTTGTCGTCTTCGATCTCGGTGGTCTTGAGCAGAATGTGGCGGGCATGCACCTGCGATTGCAGCGCCTGTTCGGCTTCGCCGCCGCGTTTGTCGTTGAGTTTGAAAATATGAAAGCCGCTGGGGGTGCGAATCAGATGGGTGACCTCGCCAACTTTTAACGTGGTGGCCGCATCGGCAACAATCGATGGCAGTTGTGCGCCGGTGCGCCAGCCTAGCGCACCACCCTCGACGTTGGTGGCGCTGTCGGAATACGCCACGGCCAGTTCGGCGAAGCTCTGTCCACCCTTTGCTTTGGCCAACGCCTCATTGGCGCGCGCTTCGCGCTTGGCCAGTTCGTCGCCGCTGGCGTTGCTGGCCACGGAAATCAGAATGTGCGACAGGTCGTACTGCGAATTGGCGTCGGGCATACGCTGTTGTTTGGCCAACAACTGCTCCAGTTCGCGCGGCGTGATAGTGATGTTGTTGATCACGGCCTGCTGCTGGAGGATTTGCACGGTCATATCGCGGCGCACTTCTGCGCGGAACGTCGCGTAATTCTGCCCTTGAGCTTCGATCGAGGCCGGCAGATCGCTGAACTTAACGCCATTGCGGCTGGCAATGTCGTTCAAGGCGTTGTTGAGCATTTCATCGGAAATTTTCAAGCCACCGCGTTCGGCGCGCTGCAACTGCAACTCTTGAATGATCAGCCGGTCCAGCACCTGACGCCGCAGCACGGTGGCCGTGGGCAGTTCGGTGTTTTGCTGGCGTAGGCGCTCGGTGATGCGCGCCGTTTCGGCGTCCAATTCGCTGGATAACACCACGCCTTCGTTAACGATCGCAGCGATGCGGTCCAGCGAGTCGCCGCGCGTGGAGAGCTGACGCGATTCCGCCTGCACTGTGGACAGCCCGAGATTGGCGAATATCAGTGCGGTAATGAGGGCAGTGATCTTGAACTTCATGAAGCACATCGTAGGGTCAGGTAGGGAAGTCACGCTGGCTGGCTGGGCGTAGGGGTGGTTCACGAACCGACCCTACCGGCCGCGCGCGGAGTATCCGGGAATTGAGCTTTCGAGGAAAGCATCGGCCGTTCCGACACTGGACAGCCCCTTGAGTTCAAGCTGTAGCTTGTACTGGGTATCGTATTCGCCGGTGCGGGTGGTCACTGCCCGGCCCATCACCGCGCGGATATTCCAGCAGCAGGAGCGGTATTCCAGACCGGCAAAATGATCCAGGAACTTTTGGTCGAGGCGCGAGTACACCACCCGACCATAACCGCTCCAGGTGCGGGTGATTGGCCAGGCGAACGACGACACCCATTGTTCCACGCTGCCGCGGTCGTAGTTGTAACCCAGATTCACCGTGCGGTCGCTGGCGGGACGGTATTGCAGCTGCACGTCGCCGCGCTCGCCGCGCCCCGCGTCGGGACGCCATTGCACGCCCATGTTGACGGTCCAATGTTTATACGCCGCCAGAGATAGCTGGCCAATGATGTCCGAGGACCTGTCGCTGCCCTGGGTAGTGCTGCAGGTGGTTTGCAACAGCGAGGTGACGCAAGGAGTTTTGAAGTAGTACGCTTGGCCGATGGTGCCGGAGAGAAACTGGCTGCCGTCGCGCGAGTCGAGCATGCGAGTGGTGATACCGGCGCTCAATTGCCGGGTGTCGCCCAGTCGATCCGGGCCAATAAAACGATTGGTCTGGAATAGTTGCACTAGGTTGAAGTCGGGCATGCCGGTGTCGAACAACGGCAGATCGCTCTGCGTGCGATACGGCACATAGGTGTACAGCAGGCGTGGTTCGAGGGTGTACAGGCGTTGTTGTTTTCTGCCTGACAGGCGTTCGAATAACAAGCCACTATCCAGCGAGTACGATGGCGCCGACAACGACGGGCTGCGCGCTGTGCCCGCAGCGGTGTTCTGTAATTGATACTGGGTGTAATGCCAGCGGGCGCTGGGGGTAAGGTACATGCCCGGCGTGCGCAGCGGCATGCTCAGTTCGGGCACCAAGCTCAGGCGTCCGCCATTGATGCTTTGTTGCTGGGTGCTGCGATCCACCACGCCGCGTGTGAAATAGCTCAGTTCGCCATCCAGCGCGAAATCCACGCCAAACGGCAGGGACTGGCGACCGCGCACCACCGCTTGTGGCAGCCGGCTATACGGCCGGTCGGTGAGCGCAATGGTGGTGTCGATGACTTGCAGATCCTGCAAATTGAGTATGGCCAGCCAATTGTCGCTATAGGTGCCCACCGATAGCTCGCGTGTCAGGTACACCGTGCTGTTGTCATCGCGCGTCGCGCCGAAATCTTCGAACCATTCGGTGTCGTGCACCTCGCTGGCGTCGATGTTCAGTCGTAGTGCTTCGGTAAAATCGTGGCGATACAGTAATTTCGCCAGACCGCGCCACTCCTGAGTCTGGTTATCGTGGGGCAAATAACCGGTGACCAAGCTGCCCTTGCTGGCGGCGCCGAGATAGCGAAATTCGTTATCCAGTTTGAAGCCGCGGCTGGTGTCGTAGCTGGGCGTGATGGTGTCGTCGTAGTTGCTGGCGATATTCCAATACCACGGCATCGACAACGAATTGCCGCCACGCGATGAGCCGCCCAAGCTGGGAAACAAAAAGCCGCTTTTGCGTTGATCGCCTACCGGAAACGAGATCCACGGCAGATAGAAAATGGGGACGCCTTGAAACTCCAACCGCACATTGCGGCCGCTGCCGATGCGCGTCTGCTGGTTGATGTCCAAATCCGATAGTTTGAGTTCCCAATCGGTGTCGTTGGGCGGGCAGGTGGTGTAACGCACCGCGTCGAGCGCCACCTTGCCGTCCGGACTGAGTTGAATTTTTTCGGCCGTACCGCGTCCGGCGCTGGTTTTCAGCATGAAGTTGGCGCGTGCTACTTCTGCGCCGCCAGTCGAATCCATGCTGGCATCGGCGCCGCTGACTTGCAGTGTGCTGTCTTCATATTGCACCGTGCCGGTGGCGACAATGTTATTGCTGGTGGTGTCGTAACTTACCGCGTCGGCGCTTAAGCTGCGCTCGCCCTGGCGTGCCTGGACCTTGCCGCTGAAATGGATTTCGCCGTTGATGGCGGCATCCCAGCTGTCGGCTTGTAGCTCAATGGGTAACTGTGCGGTGTCCGGCAGACTGCCGGGTTTGCGCGAGATCGGCGCGGTGGTTTGGCTGCTGCTGTAGTTAGGGCAGGTCTGCACCTGAGCATGACTCGCGCCGCACAGGCCCACGCCGGCGATGGCAATCAACAGTGGCAAGCGACGCAGGTGTTGGCGTGGAGATAGTGGCAAGGCGAACCAATGGTGTCGGTGGGTGTGAGTGAGCAGTTAAAGCGCCGACATTATAGGCAGATGTTTATACTGGCGCGCCTAATGCCTTTGTGGTCCTACGTAACCCTGCGTGACCGCCATTTGTTATCTACCACTATTCAGCGAATCTCATGACCGAGCCGACACACGACACGCGACTTGAAGCTCTGAAACTCTGGGCACAGCAAGTCGTGGGCGCCGAACAATTCAGCATTGCGCCCGCTTCGGCGGATGCTAGTTTTCGCCGCTATTTTCGCATTACCCGCCACAGCGGCGGCCATGAAACGTTCATCGCCATGGACGCGCCGCCGGACAAGGAGGATGTGCGGCCTTTCCTGCATGTCGCCAACTTGTTACAGGCAGCCGGCGTGCATGTGCCGCGCGCCGTGGCGGAAGACGTGAGCAACGGTTATTTGTTGCTGACCGACTTAGGCACGCAGACCTTTTTGGATGTGTTGAACGAGGCCAACGCCGATGACTTGTTCAGTGCGGCTATCGATGCTCTGATTAAGTGGCAGTTGGCGAGCAAGCCCGGTCTGCTGCCGGCTTACGATGAGGCGCTGCTGCGTCGTGAACTCAATCTGTTTCCCGATTGGTACATCGCCAAGCACCTCCAGTTGCCATTGAGCGAGTCGCAACAGGCAACGTTGACGCGCATGTTCGATTTAATTATAAAAAACAATCTGGCGCAGCCGCAGGTGTTCGTGCATCGCGACTACATGCCGCGCAACTTGATGATCAGTACGCCCAATCCCGGCGTGTTGGATTTTCAGGATGCCGTGTACGGGCCGATTACGTATGACGTGGCCTCGCTGTTTCGCGATGCCTTCATCAGTTGGCAGGAAGCGCGGGTGATCGACTGGGCAGCCCGCTACTGGGAGCGCGCCCGTCACGCGGGCTTGCCGGTGCACGCTGACTTCGGCGCGTTTTATCGCGACATGGAATGGATGGGCTTGCAACGTCACCTGAAAGTACTGGGTATTTTTGCGCGCATCAATTATCGGGATGGGAAGCCAAAATATCTGGCCGACACACCACGCTTCATCAACTACGTGCGGCAAGTCGGGCAACGCTACGACGATCTGCGTCCGCTTATGAAGTTGTTGGATCAGTTGCAAGGCAAGCAGCAACAAGTGGGGTATACATTCTAACTTCCTTGCCCTCTCCCTGAAGGGAGAGGGCAGGGTGAGGTCTCAAAGACGATGAAAGCCATGATCCTGGCTGCCGGCCGCGGCGAACGTATGCGACCGCTGACCGATGCGCACCCCAAGCCACTGTTGCAAGTGGGCGGCAAGGCATTGATCGAATATCACCTCGAACATCTGGCGAGTTCCGGTTTTCGCGACATCGTGATCAATACCGCCTGGCTAGGCGAACAAATCCCCGCCTACTTGGGCGACGGCTCACGCTGGGGCGTGCGCATTAACTACAGTCACGAAGGCTGGCCGGCCCTGGAAACGGGCGGTGGCATCTTCAAGGCCTTGCCTTTGTTGGGCGATGCGCCGTTTCTGGTCGTCAACGGCGATACCTGGACGGATTGGCACATGACGTTGCCGGCACTGCCCAGACAATGGCGCGCCAACGCTCTGGCGCACCTGGTGTTGGTGGCCAATCCCGAACACAACCAAACAGGCGACTTTGGCTTGCACGAAGAGCGTGTCACCGCAGCGGGTGAGCCGACTTACACCTTTTCCGGCATGGCGTTTTATCACCCGCGTTTGTTTGCCGGCTGCTCGCCCGGCGCGTTCAAATTGGCGCCGCTGTTGTACCAGGCCGCGCAAACACAGCAAGTAAGCGGTGAGCTGTATCAGGGAAGGTGGTTCGACATTGGTACGCCGGATCGGTTGGCGCAGTTGGATCGTCTACTCAGTGGCGCGCAGTGATCTGCGCACGTTAAGTGAAGGGCGCTTAGTCAAGGCATCATCCTGATGTACGCGATCCAAATTTATCTAACAGGTTCATGTAATAGGTTCATCTAAGAGGGGCGCCCCTGTTAGGTCATTTTTCCGGTGTCGCGGCAGGTTTATAACCCGCCTCTTGATTGAACATTGAATTCGGAAAAGTGCGTTGAAGCCCGCTACTACGGATTGAATCGTGTCGCGCTATTCATCACGCCTGTCCGTCGCTTGATAACAATCATTAGCGGTTTAGCTAAGGAAGGTCTAATTAACCTGTCATTTCGAGCGAAGCGAGAAATCTTTCTTTTCCAGCAGCATGCAAAATCACTCACTGCAAGATTTCTCGCTTC
>JANMSB010000180.1:0-4880 GCA_031388915.1 Pseudomonadota bacterium
GAGAAGTTCGACATCAATCGTGACAACAAAGTACACATCGCCTTTGGCGTGGGCCCGCACCGCTGCCTCGGCTCGCATCTCGCACGGATCGAGCTGAACGTTCTATACGCACAAGTTCTTGAACGGTTGCCCATGTTCCGACTCGATCCCGACAAGCCGGCCAAGTTCCATGCTGGCAACATCATCGCGCTGGACTCGCTGCCGTTGCGCTGGGATTGAAGTTGATCAAGCAGCTAGGAAACTGGTCAGACGCTCCGTTAGCAGATGTGAGGAAAATAAACTAGGCGCTGCGCGCATGGTGGGCTATGCCGTCGCTTGGTTCGTGATACAGATCGCCTGTTTCGGTATTTTCACTCCAGGGGAAGCGCGACTCCATTTATTTCTTTTTTACGACAGGTCCCATTTCCTCATAGCCGGCAATGTAAGCGTGCTCCAGATCGAGAGCTTCCGACATGATCATACTGTCGGTGCCAGCACGGCTCCGGAGTTCGGCCATCGCTGTTGGGAAATCATCAGTTTCCACCTCGTACATCGCGCAATACGGATAGGTGGGATTGCTCTCTACCATGTTCACAGCCAGCTTGAAGAACTGCGCGGAAACGAAGCCGGGGACCTCAACGACCTGGCGGAGGTGGGTGTTCTGATACCAGTCCAAATATTCTTTCTCACGCCCTGCCACGGATCGCGTTAAAACGATCAACCTGAATTTTTTCGACATGACTCACCTCTCATCGTCGGAACTTCTTGCGCGTCAACATTGCAATCGCGCCACTCCGATCCCCTTCGATCAGAGGGCAGAAAGAATAAACGCACTGCTCGGCAGAAGCCAATCTGCCGAGCAGCTCGGTGAGTAGCGCTTCCAGGCCAAGCGTCCCAAGCAACTGGTCTTAACCGTCCATCGGCTGCTTCGGTGTCGGCAGCGTTAACTGATAAAACGCGAGATCGAGCCAGCGTCCGAATTTGAATCCCGCCTGCGTGATCGTGCCTGCATGCACAAAACCGAACTGTGTGTGTAACGCTATGCTCGCTGCGTTTTCCGCATCGATACCGCCGATCAGCAAATGATAGTCCTGCTTCTTGCCGGCTTCGATAATCATCTTGAGCAACTCGCGGCCCACGCCTTTACCGCGGTGATCCTTGTGCACATAGACGGAGTGCTCCACGCAGTACTTGTACGCAGGCCTTGCACGAAACACGCCGTAAGTGGCGAAACCGAGTAACACTCCGGTGTCGGTCACGGCACCGATCACCGGATAGCGGCCCGCTTTCTTATCTGCAAACCACGAAGTCATTTTTTCCGGCGGAAATGTTTTGTATTCGTACAAGGCCGTTGAATGGACGATGGCTTCATTGAAGATCTCCAGAATCGCCGCGCCATGAGCTTCCAGCGTGCAGTTGACGAACTTCACGATGCTCTCCTAGTCGAAGTGCTCATTGAGCGCGGCTTCTTCATATGCTGCGGCTCATGTAAGCGCTATGAGGATCTACTTTGTAGTCAGCGAACGGCGCGCAATGAACGAAGCCGTAACTTGCATAGAGCGTGCGCGCCGGCTCGAAGAACGGCATCGACCCTGTTTCCAAGCTCAGGCGGTGATAGCCTGAGCGCCGCGCTTCACTCATGATGTGTTCAAGTATCAATTTGCCTATTCCTTCGCGCCGGTGCAAACGCGAGGTGCGCATCGACTTGAGTTCCGCGTGCTCTGCATCGAGTATTTTAAGTGCGCCGCATCCCACCAATTCGGAACCGTTCCAGGCAGTCCAGAAAGTGATCTCCGGTTTTTTCAATTGTTCCAGATCGAGCGCGTGTACGCTTTCCGGTGGAGAGACCGAACGCATGTCTTTCAGATGATCCTCCAGCAATTCCGCGATTCGCGGATCGCTCAGATCGTCGACTCGTATTTGCACATTCATGGAAGTGTTTTATCTATTCGGCTGCATACGGAACTACCGAGCGATGATGACTAAATACTTGCACGGACTGCGTCCGCGATTCAGGAACGTATGCGCGACATCGACGCGCGAGTACATGCAATCGCCGGCGCAAAGCTCAACTTCCGCGTGACCTTCGAGCAACATGAGCTTGCCTTGCAAGACAACGAGATGCTGGTCATAGGGAGTGCGTTGGCCGTCGTATTTCACCTCTGCCCCGCTCGGCAATTCGACGTGCACGATTTCCACATGCGAGCCGGTATTCCGGGGCGACACCATCGTTCGCAACAGTCCCGTATCGGGATCGCGCCAAACCGGCTGATCGGCGGTACGTAAAAGGGGCGGGCTGACGGTTGTTTCTGCGCTGCCAATCAAGCTGGATAGCGTAATCCCCAAGCCGTTGCATACGCGGCCAAGGAGTGCGGCAGTCGGGCTCACCTCGAGACGCTCGATCTTCGAGACCATCGCGCGACTCACGCCAGAGCGCTCCGCCACATCGCTTGCGGAGATGCCGAGTTGCTCGCGGCGCTTTTTGATGCCTTCGGCAATGCGTTTTTCCATGACATCTTGCGAAGATGTCGTGCTGCTGTGCTTGGTGTCGAAGCGGCGCATGGATTTTATAGTAGCCATGTGGCTACTATAGTATCAAGGTGGATTCATCACAAGCGTGGTTGGTACGCAACGACGAGGAGTTCGCCACATGGCGTTATAGTCTGTTATCAGAAAACGAATGACGCTTGCTTTGCGGCCAGCAACTTGAAAATCGGCGCCGGCAATTGGCTTGAGCACGCCGACCGCTCTTAAGTTACTGTGCGGCCTTGTGTCTCTGTGCATCAGGATCACACATGGCAGCTACAGTCACCCCGCCGAGCACAACCCGCGCCGCCGTTATTTTTATTTTCATCACGCTCATGCTCGACGTGTTGGCGATGGGCGTGGTGATCCCGGTGTTGCCGGCATTGATCGCCGGATTTATGCACGGCGCACATGCCGACGCCGTGCGTATCGGTGGCTTGATGGGTTTGGTGTGGGCGGTGATGCAGTTTGTGTTCATGCCCATTCAAGGCGCGTTGTCTGATCGTTTTGGACGCCGACCGGTGTTGCTGATCTCTATGGCCGGTCTTGGGTTCGACTACATACTGATGGCGCTGGCGCCGAGTCTTTCCTGGCTGTTTGTTGCGCGCGCTATTTCCGGCGCAACGGCCGCGAGCTTTGGCACAGCGAATGCGTATATTGCCGACATCACGCCGCCGGAAAAACGTCCCGCCGCTTTTGGTTTGATGGGCGCTGCATTTGGCATCGGTTTTGTTCTGGGTCCGGCGCTCGGCGGTTACGCCGGCAGTTTTTCGCCACGCCTGCCATTCTGGGTTGCCGCGGGATTGTGTCTGCTCAATGCCGTGTACGGTTATTTCATTCTGCCGGAATCGCTGCCACCCGAACGCCGCACAAAGTTTTCACTGGCGCGCGCTAATCCCCTCGGCGCGTTTCGATTGCTTGCTTCGAACTTGCAGTTAGCGGGACTCGCTACCGCACAGTTCTTTTATATGCTGGCCCACAACGTGTTACCCGCCGTGTTTGTGTGGTTCACCATGTATCGCTACGGTTGGAATGAAAAGACCAATGGTCTAGCCCTGGCGGCATCCGGCGTGGCCAGTATTGTCGTACAAGGTGGATTGGTTGGACCGGTAGTTAAATACTTGGGGACACGCCGCTCACTCATCGTTGGCTTGTTGTTCGGCACCACGGGGTTTTTCATCTATGCGCTGGGGCCCACCGATACATCGGTGTGGATCGCCATCCCCATCGTCGCGTTGTGGGGCTTCTATGGACCAGCAGCACAAACGCTGATGACCCAACAAGTTAGCCCATCGCAACAGGGTCAGTTGCAAGGCGCACTCGGTAGCTTGATGGGTGTTGCCTCGATCATCGCGCCGCCGCTGTACACCACGGTGTTCGCGGCCGCCATTGATTGGCAGGGCAACGTATCGCCTGCGATTCCCCTGCTAGGTGCACCATTCTTTGTCGCGGCCTTCATGCTCCTGTGTGCGTTGGTGGTTGCCTGGCGGGTAATGAGTTCGCATGAGGCAGCGACGAAGGCGGCAGTGGGTTAAGCAAGCTTTTTTCAAAGCGCATTGTTGGGCAGCGTGTTAACCCGGCGCATGAGGAGGAAACTCCTGGTGCTGTGGCGCATGCCCGCCTATGTGATCCCACGAGGCTTTAGATCCGACGAACAGGTGCATCTCGATCTGAACTCCTGGGTCGCCATCCACGCTGCCGAGTGTCACTCCATGCACTGCTCCGGAGGCCGTGCCGCACAGCGTGCTGCCGCAACTACGGCAGAAGCACAAGCCCCATCCGGGAGTGGTTTCGTAGTGGCTCAAATTGTCTGCACCGGAAACCCAAGAGAACGAACCGGGCGTCACTTCCGCGTAGGTGGACCCAGCGCCACTGAATGCCTTTCTACAACGCGAGCAGTGACAACTGCGACCTGGCTCTAACGCCGAGTCAATTTGATAGCGAACGCGCCCGCAGAAGCAACCGCCGGTGATCATGATCTATCTCTTTCTGGTTCTTGTGTCCAACGCCACCGCTAAACCGCGCGCCGTTTTACGGCGCGTCGTTGCTTGAGCGGTTTGTTAGGGGCTTTTGGTTGAAGTTTGCCACCGATTGATTGGACGAAGCTAACGCCGAACGCCGCCTCTGTCTGAGCTATGCGGATGTCTGTCGCCTTCAAAGTTTCGATTTGTGCAGCCTTCTCGTGAATGAGATCGTTCCGTGTCTCGCGGAATTTCTTGCAGCTGGCCAAGACGGCCGGATCGTAAATTCCGAGAAGACTTAGCTTTTCTTCATAAGTGGTTTGCCGGTCAATCTTGTTATACAGCGCCTGACCCAGGCGTGCGACACCCATTGCTTCACCACTCCGAACGGTGCGGGAGTCTCGAACGCAAATC
>JANMSB010000239.1:0-11188 GCA_031388915.1 Pseudomonadota bacterium
TACTCCTTTTGCAGCGAGCGCGTGCACATCAGCAGCGCCTGATCCACCAACTGCTTGGACTTGAATCCCTTGTATTCCAGCACCTCGCGCTTAGTGGCAATAATTTGAATGATGCCGTGCATAAAACCCCACAGCGTCACCGCCACCAAGGCGGGATTGCCGATGTCGCGGCGAATGGAGCCATCCTCGATACCAGTGTGTAACGCTTGAATGATTTCCGCGTGGACCCGGTCGCCGCCTTCCATGCAGCGCAACACATTGCCCTGCGGCGCTTCGCCCTCGGCGGGATGCGCGGCAAAACATGCCAGCGCTTCAAAATATACCGGGCTGTGGTCGGCAAAGGCGACATAGGCACGGCCCATGGCTTGAATCTTTTTCAAGCCGCTCTGCTTGCGCGCGCCGATCGCCGCAAAGTCCGCTTGCAACATGAGGTGCGCACGATCCGCCAAGCCCATCAACAGATCCTGTTTGTCCGTGAAGTACACATACAGCAGCGCGCGCGACAACCGGGCTTTACGCGCCACTTGATCCATCGTGAATGCCGCCATGCCCTGCTCGGCCGCCACCTTCGCCGCCGCATCGAGAATCTCGTCGCGGCGCCGGTCTTTCTCTTCCTGTCTGCGCGTGGCCAATTCGTTCATGGGGCTGGACGATAGTTTAGTTATTGACATGGTGTCAACATGGAGGCAAATGACTAGGGCCTGTGACTCTTATCGGCCTCTTGATGGACCGAGACCGCCGGCCCCTCAATGTTGTTATGACGGTTGTTGTTAAACCTAGTGATCCACACAGAAATGGACCAACAATCCCAAACGTAACAGGCACTTGTGCGCTAACTCAGTCCAGTGTTAACTGTGGACCATGTTGTTAACAAGCATGTTTAGAACAAATTGGGCGTCATGAATAAGGAAGAACTCGAGATCCATGGCAATCCGCCTAGTCTTGCCGACAAGACGTGTGATCAGTTGCTTGTTGAGCAGTACTGGCACAAGGGAACACTTTCGGAACCGGCAAACGTCATCTATTTCCGTTGCGGCAATATCTGGCACCGCCTGACCTTTGATCACGGAATTATCTTTTGGCGGGAGCAACCCGAGGAGCCAACACCGTACTCCATGAACGAATTCTGCAGTGAAACAAGAATGTCTGATCTCGGGGAGCAGTTGCAGCTCCAAGGTCAGCGCTTCGTTTCCTGCATAGCGCGCATGGTTCCGGGCGGCTCAGAGGTTGTCTTCGAGTTTCAGGGCGGAAGAGTGCTGACCTTTCAGAATATTTCGGACCACACATCATGGCGCTGAGCAGTAAGTTCACCGCAGCGCCCAACAATGTGCCGCAGGTGACGTGCGGAACGCACGCACCTGAGTGCAGGCGTTAATACTACTTGCTCGCCTCAGCCTTCGGCTCCAACTTGCACACCTCGCACTCCGGCGCGTAGCGGCGAATCAATTGATCGAACAGCGTGCGCACTTGTTGTTGATGGGTGTTGACAGCGCTGCGCTGCGTCTCGGGGAAAAACTCCAGCCAGCGTAGCTGGGTCATGTCCTCGCCCATAGCGGTGAAGTACAACACCGACCATTGTTCGGACGCAGGCCTCGCGGTCGGCTTGAACGACAGCATGTGTTGCGGATCCAGGCTGAGAATTTCGCCCTCCAAACTCGTGATCGGCGCCGCACCGCCACTGGCCCGCCATGGACCACCTGGTTGCAGGCTGACTTTAACTTGCGTGTAGCCCAAGGATTTCAAGCCGGCTTCGCTGGTAAACAACTGCCAAGCGTCGGCTACCGGCAGATTGACGATGGCTTCAGTGGCGAGACTGGTTTCTGCTGCCCGTACACTGGGCATAGACGACAGACTCAGCGCGAGTCCAATGATCATGTTGATCAAGTAACAGCGCAGTGTCGATTTCATGATTGGCAACCGCAAGGAAGAAGGCCGCTAGTCTACGCGCGAGCTAGCGCTCGATCTTAAATTCGATATCAGCGCTCTTAGCTTCACCTGCTTCGGTTTTAACCACCCAATGATCGGTCAAGGTATAACGCGCCTTGACGGTGTTGATGGCTTCGGTGAGCGAGATGCCGTAGCTGACAAACAGACGCGGCGAGAGAAACTTGCCGAGCACCAGGGCGCTTTGATTTTTAGCGTCGGTTTCCACGCCTACCTGTTCCAAGCCGATGCGGCGACCTAGTTGCGAGGCGATCAAGCCGCCGCCTTGCATCGCCAAGCCACTGCTGGCGGAGCGCACCTTGGTGGCTTCGCCGGTTTGCAACTCGTCCAGCGGTTTGCCGAGCAACAAGTACGACACAATCTGCGTTTGCGACATGGACGGATCGGAATAAAACTGGAGCCGCGGCGCACGCAACACGCCGCGCACGTTGACCCCCACCTTGATTTCGTTGATCTCGCGTTCGGCCTGGATGTCCAAGCCGGGATCATCCAAAGGCGTATTTTCAAAGAGCAACCGGCCACGCTTGATATTTAGCTTTTGCCCGTAAATTTCATAGTGGCCATTGTTAACGCTCAGCTCGCCGCTGCCCACTGCGGTATCGCCGGTGCGCAGGTGCGTACTGACCGCGCCGGCCAATCTTCCTTGCAATCCCAAGCCATCGAAGTTAACTGCCTCGCCCAGCCGAATGCTGACGTCGCTGGTGATCGTCCAATTGCTGGCATTGCCGTCGAATACTTCGTCGGTTTTGAAACGCGCATCGGCGGAAGTTTGCACAGCGCCCACTACGTCCTTGGGTTGCAGCCTTGCTTCGGGAATCAACACCTCGCCTTTGACGACGACCTGTTTGTTGTCGATATCGAAACGTAAATCGGGCGAGGCCAGCACACGGTACTCGGGCAAGTCCGCCACCAATAGGCGATCACCCTTCAGTTGCACATTGCCGAACAATTTGGCATCGCGCCAACTGAGCTCGCCGTTGGCGTTGAGCAAGCCTTCGCCGGCGTTAGTCTGCGCCGTGAATTGCAGTTGATCGGTGTCTACCTGAGCATCGAATTCCAAGGCGCGCAGGGCCAGATTAATTTGATAGAAATCCAACTCGCCTTGCAATAAACGCATCGTGCCCGCCATACGCGGCGTTGCCGTGGTGCCCGACAGTTGCAACGCCGCCGCCAACGTGCCCGATGCACGATCCACTTCACTAACAAACACCGGAATCAACTTGGCATCGCTACTGCTGAGCGCAAACACGCCACTGAGCGGCCAACCGTCCTGAGTCGTGCCGGCACTTCGATCCAGCTTGGCCGTTAAGGTGGCCACCGTTTGTTCACCCAGATGCAAATCGGCATTGGTCTGCACGGAGCGCGCATCGGCGTTCATGTATAGCTCGCCCAAGGTGATAGGCAGCACCTCCTCGCGGCCGGTAACGGAGCGATAGCGAATGCTGGCATCGGTCAACTGCATCGTGGCCGCGCCCTGCCAGGGCGCGCCGTTCAATGCCGATAGATTGAGCTGTCCATTCACCTTGGTCTGCAAGCGTGCGTTCTCGGCAAGTGCGGCGTGAGTAATCGACAACGGCAGGTCCTTAAGATTGGCATGCACACTCCAGGTGGTCAGACCCCGCGCATCGCGCTGCCAGTTCGCATCGCCACAGCTCTGGCCACTGGCCACGCTCACACATAGCGATTGCAGGTACGACTGATTCGATCCCACCTGCCAAGTACTGGGCTGTTGCAGATCAAGTTGTGTCTCTTGCTTCTTGTCAGTCACTTGCAGCTTGTCGAGCACGCCGTGCCAACGCTGGTCTTCATACGCAGCGCCGGTATGCACGGCGATGTGATACCCCTTCGGCACCAACGAATGTATTGGCTTGCCACGCAATGTGAGCTCGTGGCCATTGGTTCGGCCGTCGCCGGTCAGCAGCAGCTCTTCCACACCCATGTCGCCTTGCATCAAACGAGTCGCAGCCAACTCCAAGTGCGAATCGCTACGGTCGGTCAGATCCAAGCGAGCTTCGAGCTTGAGCGCTTCCGCCTGCCAACCACCATATTCAATGGTGTCCGACTGCGCAGTGACGTTAAGCAACGGAGTGTCCGTGGCGCCCACCACCTCACCATTTAGATGGAGATCACCGACAACGTCTGGATGTAATTGCTGCAAAGCCGGCGCCTGTAGACTGAAACGCAGATTGTTCATCGGCCCCACCACTCCCTGCGCAGTGAGATGCGTGCGTCCCCATTGTGCATTGATAGCATCGGCCGACCAGCGCTTGCCCTGGCGCTGCAGGCGACCACTGGCCTTGACACTCTGTTTACGCAGCGTGCCGCTCAGCGACTGCACACGCAGATCGAACTGCGCCTGCTTATCAAAGCCCTGCCCGTTGCCGCTCGCCTTCACATTGAGCGAGCCTGGCCAGGCCGCCTGTAATGCGGCGGGATCCAAATTCACGCCATTCAATTCAAACTGCCAACGGCGTGGCTGATTAAACTGCACGGTAGCTGAGCCGGTAGCGCTGCCCTGCAAGGTGTTCGCCTTATAACTTGTCAGTTCAATAACATCACTGCGCAGCTCGCCTGCGGCCTGTATCTGACTTAGCGGCCATTGCGGCGTACGCACCTCGCCCTGCACTTCATATTGATAGGGCAGAGCGCCGTGCAGCTTCAGTTCGCCCTGCGGACTGACGAAGTACGCCTGTTCGTCGCCGGCATGCAGCGGCCAACGCAATTGCCGCCACGTGCTGTGTATATCGATGAGTGGCTTGCTGTCCGTCTGTAATGCAATCGTGCCCTGCGTGCGAGTGTGTACGCCGGTGGCCGGCACCGACACCACGGCGCGATCCAGCGTGAATACGCGCTGTGCATAATGTGTATCGGCATCAAAGCGCAGTGGCGCCGTGCTCCATTCGGGGATATTCACCTCGCCCGAGTAATGCATGCCGGCGTTACTTAGCTCAAAACGTCCGGCCAACTTAGCAAGACTGAAGCTGGGCTTTTGCCACCACGCATCGAGCAACACTCGATCGGCAGTCGCCGTGCCACGTAGTGACCAACCGTTGTCCGGAAATGCCAGCACGCCCTGAACGATTGCCTCATGCGGCTGATGCAACAGCGCAGCCACATCCAATTGGCGTGCAACGCCAGTAATCGTGCCGTGGGTTTTGATCGCGCCACGCAGAGTTGGGCCCTTCGCCAATTTATAAGCGGCGTCCAGATCGGCTTGCAACGACAGCACGGCCGCCGAGTCCATTATGATTTCGCCGCGCGCATCAAACTCGCGTGTTACCACCTCCAGCTTGCGCACCCGCAAGCGATTGCGCGACAGCTCAGCATTGCCGTTCAACGGCGTTGCCACAATCGTGTAGCCACTGGTGTGAACATACTCGGCGTGCTTAAGCCGTAACTCATCGACGCTGATACGCAGGAAGCTGGGCAGGAAGTGAATGGGTTTGTCCGGCGTCGCGGTTAACCTCGGCTTGAGCGTGGCTTTGATGTTGCCCACCTGCAAACGATCAATCTCCAGCAAGCCGCTCAACAACAAAGCCGGCGTCAGATCGACATCGAACTGATCGATGTCGATGAGTACACGCTCGTGCTTCAGCGTGATGTGATCGACATGCAACGGCCCCGCCAGCTTGCCGGTGACGCCGCGTACCTGCACCTCAAGATTCGGCACATGATTCAATTGCAACAGCGCGAACTGCAAACCCGACGCGGTGTAACACAGCCAGGCAATGGCGATGCTGGCCAGCAACAGTGGGATGGCCAATATCAACAAAGTAAGGCGCAGTAACTTACGCATTTAAAAGAGCGTCGATATGTGTAAGTGCAGCCGTGGATTGCGTCCACTTTCGGATAAGGGTTGCGCCACATCCAGACCCAAGCTCGCCACCGAAATATGCCAGCGCAGGCCAATGCCCGCCGAGTCTTCCAACGAGTCGCCAAAGTGATCGACGGCATTACCGATGTCGTAAAACACCGCAAGCCGCAGGTTCTTCGGTAGATCGCGCTCGATCTCGGTGGTGCCCACCAGCAGATTGCGCGCACCGACGCGCTTGCCGTCGGCATCCCGCGGCGATAGTTCGTTCAAGCTAAAGCCGCGCACACTGTTGTCGCCGCCCGCAAAAAAACGCACCGACACCGGCAATTCGTTGAACTTGGAATCAGGCAGCCAACTGGCGCCCAGCGTGCCGCGTAAACGCAAGTGCCACTGCTCGCCCAAATCGAACACGCGCTCACTCTGCACTAGCAATTGCACAAACGATCCACCAGACCCCAAGGAACTGGGCGAACCCGTCAACTCGGTGTATAGCGAGTAACGGCGCTGTTGTTGTCCGAGAATGTAATTGGGCAGCGTGGCGTAACTGATGCCGGGAATAATCAAGAAGGAGTCTTCTTCGCGATCCGGGTATACCGATTTTTCGCTGGACAGTTTGACAAACAGCACGCGCTGCCATGTCCCCAGCGCCTGCGTAAAACCAGTAGCGAGTTCTTTTCGATTGCTAACCGCATCTGCCAATTCTTCCTTGGTGTTCGACAAGGTGAACTCCACCTTCTCCAACGCCACATCACGCACCGGGATCACGTAGCGCAGGCTTTCTTCGTGACCAATAGCAGAACCGGTGAGCTCCACCTTGGCGCGATGCCCAGCGCGATTCACCAAGCGACGATCCCAGCTCAGCGTACCGCGCGCCTGCGTATCGGTGCCGTAACCCGCCGCGATGGCGTAACTATTTTTGCGATTGGGCTGGGCAGTAATCTTGACCGGCACGGTATGCGTTACCGGATCGGGCGCAAGGCTGCTGACTTCGGCGGGCGAAAAATATGCGGTGTCGTCCAGCACGTACTGAGTTTGCAGCAACAAGTCGGCACTGTAGGGATCACCCTGTTTCATGCGCAACAGACGCAGCATTTTGTCGGCATCAATGACGTCTTGTTCAATACTGATCTCGCCAAAGTAATAGCGTTCGCCGGTTTCCAGCGCCAACGTGACATAGGCGCGTCGCTCGGCTTTGTCGATCAGCAAATCGCTTTGCGCCCAGCGCGCGTCCAGATAACCGCGGCTGTTAGCGGTGCGCAGCAAATTGTTCTTGGCGACATCGTAACTGCCGTGATCCAGACGCTGCCCCGGACGCAACATGTTCTTGGCCTGCTCGGCAACGATGCGTTCGTCATCGCGGCCCGGACCCGTTACCGTGATATTCACTTCCGATAAACGCACCGCACGCCCCGGCGCAATGGCGATGCGCACCAGCCAGTTGTTCTTTTCGACGTTGGTTTGTTGCAATTGATAACTGACTTCGGGTTCGTAGTAACCCAGCGGCGCCAAGGCGTTGGTCACTTCAAGCGGAATACGCGCGGTCAGACGCTCGAGCGTATCGGCCTGTAAATCGTTGCGTTCGGCATAACGACTTAAGGACAGAAAGGCGCGCACATTGTTTTGCATTTGCTGCGTGCCGCCGTCGATATCGAGCTTGATATCGACACCGGCGCGCGTGGACGCACTCGCGCCCAGCAGCAACATCATGCACAGCCCACGTGCAATGGCGCGCCGCATCGGGATTATTCCGGCGAGGTGTCGAAGCCCGACACGGGATCGCTGGCCAGCGGCTCGTCGGGGTCCTGGGTTGAAACCCACACTTCGGGAATGTCGGCACTCTTGAACTCGAAGCGAGACACGCCGGTTTGCACGCCGTCCGGATCGAACCGGCGTTCATGCAGGATGGTGCGGCCATTGCGCTCCACCAACAACACCGTCGAGCTGCGCGCGCCATAGCGTTCGTTGACGATGAACGGCGCCGACACCATGCGCTCCCAATCCAATGGCAAGCCGGTTTGCGGCAACTCGGCATCCACTGCGCGAGTACGGTCGGCCAGCATGGCGAATAACGCATCCGCCGCAACATCCGGCTGTTTGAGCAATTCGAAAAACCTGCTGCGGGTACGCGTGAGCTTGGGCCAGGGCGTATCCAGCAAGTGATTGGCCACGCCATAGATACCGGGCTTCAGCGATTGCGGCTCTGGTGTGCCGCGATTCGAGTAGTAGTACAACGCGCGTGGCCCACCCACCAGCAGGTTGAACCCCGAGTAGCGCGGCGCCGCGCCACGCAAGTCGTCGAGAAACTCCTTGGGCGAGGTGGCGCCGGTGAGAAAGCGCGGCACTAGCGAACCACGCGATGGCGAATTTTCAGCCGGCGCCTGTAAATCGCGAAAGTTGGTCACTACGCCAAACCGGCCGGAGCGCGCCACCCCCAGCCAGGTGCCGCCGGCTTTGAGATCGCGCGGCGCCAGGATGCGCGCGTCGTCCTGCCACCAATTCAGCGGCGCGGCGGGGCGATCATGAAATTCATCGCGATTGCCCGCAAGAATCAGGCGGTAACGCGGATGGCTTTTCCAGGCAATGACAAGTAGACACATGAGGGGATTCTACAAAGCTTGATTAGTTTTGTTGTGACAAACGCTGAGACGACTTGGCCTGACCAAATCGACTTACTTCGCTTGCGTGAAGATACCGCTACGCGCCGCCAACTCCTGGCACAACGGTCGCGGCGCCGCTTGGTCGTACCAAGCTTCAATCAATCGATATGATACCGCTTGTGGCGGCGGCAACATCACCGCACCAGTGGCAACTTGCGCGCGGCTGAACCAGCGTGCATCTTCGAGCTCGCCGTCAACACATTCAATCTCAGTGGTGGCCGCATGGGCAATAAAGCCCAGCATGAGCGAACTGGGAAACGGCCAGGGCTGCGAGGAGTGGTACTGCACCTCGTCGACGATCACACCGGCTTCTTCACGCACTTCACGCACCACCGCTTCTTCAATGCTTTCGCCCCACTCGATATAGCCGGCGAGCGTGGAATAACGTCCGGCGGGCCAGCTCGCCTGACGCCCGAGCAACATACGCTCACCATCGCTGACCAATACGATGATGCACGGGTCCAGACGGGGAAAGTGCTGAATGCCACAAATGTCGTTGCTGCACTTGAGCGCGTGCCCGGCCTGGATGCTGTAGTTGGGCGAACCGCAGCGACCGCAGTAGCGATGATTGTTGCGCCATACGATCAAGGCGCGCGCATAGCCCAATAAACCCGCTTCGTCGCGATCCATCGAACCGCCCACACTGCGCAGGTCGTGAAACTCGCCGTGTTCGGGGGCAATGGGCGCGGTATCGCCCTGTAGCTCCACGGCAAAACAATACTTGCCGCGAAACTTGCCCAGCAACACCAACTCGTGACTCTGCACCGCCTGCGCCAGCGCCGGCTGCTGCAACAAAGCAATGCTGGGCGTCTGCACGCCACCCACCACTAAACTGCGTCCCTGCCACATCGGCAACAGCCACACTGCATCGCTGCCGAGCACGCCGTTCAGCCACTCGACATCGCGACGCCGCTCGGCCAGCCGGTCAAAGCTGTTACCCGCATAGAAGTTCTGAGGCTGACGCAGGGTGATCATGGGGCTTCGCGAACAGGAGAGGTGTTGCGAATTCTAGCAGGCCTATTCACGCCCACTGTAGGAGCGGGCCGTGTCCGTAAATCCGATCATTCGGGCACTTGTGCTGAGCTTGTCCCACAGGGATGGCCTGCGGTCTTCGAAGCATGGCCCGCGCCTACAATAAGCGCCGATCACGCAACTGACACAGCGGACATTGGTGCTTCAGCACGGTGGAGGTGTCGCGCACAAAATGACCGGTGCATTGCGTACAACGTTGCAGGTACAACTCGGCGCGCGCCGCCAAACTACGCGCCAGAAACCACGCCTGCTCGAAGTTGAGCGCTTCCTGCTGCGCCATCGGCTGATACTCGGCATAGGCATCGCAGAAGCGCTGCGCGTATTGCAGCGCATTGTGCAGCCAAGGTTTGGGACGACGCCCCTTGAGCAAGCCATGTTTGACCAACACGCCGCTGAAGATGGACGACTCCAACTGCGCCGCCGCATTGCGCGTGTATTGCAAGGCATTACTGGGCGAGCGGCCTCGATGCCGGCTGCCGGTCATGGCGACGCCGCCCTGGTGATACAAACGACGGATTTGATCGTCGGATAGCTGCGTAGCAAGCCGGATGGTGCGTGTGCGAGCTTCAAACTTCAGCATGCGCATAGCCACTGCCAATCGCTGCGCCTCGCCGGCAAGATCTATTTGCGCCGCCATTATGTCTCCTGACGATCCTTAATCACCGGCCAATCACTGCAATACCTACGCCGGACTATTGACGACTCGGCACACGCGCAGCCTATTATTCAGGTGTTTCGCGTTTCTAATAGATACCAGAAACACCATGGACAGAACAAGGAGCAAACAGCGTGTTCGATACCTCAGCCCCGAACGGCACCTCAACCAGCGCAGTACACAGCGACCAACCACAATTACTGCGTTTAAACGTCGATTTCCTCAAGTTACTAATCAAGTGCAGCGGCGCACCCAGCAACGCCGGCCAATCGCTGCGGCAGCAATTAAACCTGTCCACCGTGCACGCCGCCGCCTTGGAGCAATGTTCGGAGACTGGCCTGCAACGCATGGCAACTTGTGGCTTTTCGTTGTTTTCCTTATCACTGCACCGCGCCGATATCTGGCAGCAGGCTGCTACGCGCAGCGCCGCTGGGTCTGGCGCGCACTATGGACCGACCTCGACCCTACCGAATAGCCACGATGAAACCAGCCAAATCTGCACGGGGTTTGTCGAATGCGCGCTGTTCTTTGCCTGGCATCTGGCGCAGCAGCAACCGCGCGATGCACGCCTGCTGCTCGGCATGTCCGAAGACTGCGCTGTGATCGTGGCGCGCCTGGAATTGTGGCAATGCCGGCAAATCGCCCAAACCCATAGCAGGCTACTCAGCCCACGCTGGCGGCATCACGGCTATTTCTGGACGGATCTATTGCGTTACGGCAGCAACGGCGACTTGCAACATTTCAAATTTGCCCGCCTGCTGGGCTCGCAACTCATGGCCCAGGATCTGGAGCCCAGCGCCATCTTGCATTTGAGTAACACCGACTCCTAGGCTTTAAAGATGCTGGGCATTGCTTGCTAGGCGAGACCCAGCTCAGTAGGCTTGTCGGCCTTACCCGTCGTTTGAGCACCTCATGAAAGCCCTGTCACTGCAAGGCCTGACCAAGACCTACAAGAATGGCGTGCAAGCCCTCAAGGGCATCGATCTGGATGTGGAAGAAGGCGATTTCTTTGCGCTGCTAGGCCCCAACGGCGCGGGTAAAACCACCGCCATTGGCATCGTCACTTCGCTGGTGACCAAAACCGCC
>JANMSB010000303.1:0-8125 GCA_031388915.1 Pseudomonadota bacterium
CACACAGGTCCGCCCCTACGTCGGATTCTGGGTTTTGTAGGGGCGGACCTGTGTGTCCGCCCTCTTGCTGCCGGATCACAGTGATTTCATGTTAAGTAACTCGCCCTCTACATCACTCCACATTTATTCGCCGCAAGCGGCGGGGAATTGAACCCGCAGAGATTAACTCCCTCCTGTCATTTCGACCGAAGGGAGAAATCTTGCAAGTGTCTGATCTTGCGCATCTATGGAAAAGAAAGATTTCTCACTGCGTTCGAAATGACAGGTTAATCAGACCCTCCCTAGGCTTCGAGGATCTTCATGACGTAGTGGCTGTCCATGTATTCGCGCACGGCAGTAATTTTGTCGTCGATCACCTCGAACATGAACACATAGCGATTGTGATAGTCCTTGCCGTTCTGAAGACGTCCATAAGCTTGAGTTTCTGCAGCCACCAGGGTTCCCTTGGACAATAGCGAATTTATTACGCCACGCATGCTGTTCGGTTCGAATAGCGTGGCGCGCAGCGGCGCGAGGAAATCATCTACGATGCCTGTAGGTCCGTGGTGTGCACCCGAGCCCGGCACGGCAATCGGCATCACAGTCCACGTTGCGTCCGGACTCAGTAGCGTTTTCACCTTCGCGAAGTCACCCGTACCGAGAGTTGCGAAAAACTCGCACACCAGTGTCTCGTTCTTGTTGCTTGGATTCATTATTATTTTTCCTTCTGTGTTCGAGAGTTGATACAAACAAGATGGTATGGCGCGCTTTATTGCCGCTCGATACCGGGCACTGGGTAGCGTTCGCATAGCTCTCTGACCTGCGCGCCGATGCGCTTGAGCAATGCTTCGTCGTGTGGTGCGCGTAGTGCCACCACCATCCAACCGGCGAGCGCGGCCATGTCGGCTTCGTTCATACCTCGTGTGGTGCAGGCAGGCGTGCCAAGCCGTATCCCGCTGGGACGCAATGGTGGCTGCGGATCGTCGGGAATGACTTGTTTGTTGGTGGTGATGCCAATGCGATCCAGGGTTTCTTCGGCTTGTCTGCCATCCAGGCCAAAACTTTGCACGGTATCCACCACCAGCAAATGGTTATCCGTTCCGCCCGTAACCAGTGTGACGCCCTGTGCAAGCAACTGTGCCGCCAACACTTGTGCATTGGTGAGGATTTGCTTGGCGTATTCGCGAAAGGCCGGTTCCGATGCCTTCTTGAAGGTAATTGCGGCGGCGGCGATGTTGTTCATGTGCGGGCCTCCCTGCAAACCCGGGAACACCGACGCGTCGATTGCTTTGGCTAGAGTTTGCCGACACAGAATGAATCCGCCGCGCGGACCACGCAGAGACTTGTGAGTAGTGCAGGTGACGATGTCGAATCCGGCATCGAACGGATTGCGCATCAGTCCAGCCGCTACCAGGCCACCAATGTGCGCGATGTCGGCCATCGTCAGCGCGCCCACTTCGTCGGCCACTTTTTTGAATTCGGCGTAGTCGTAGTCGCGCGGATAAGATGAGTAGCCACACAGAACGAGTTTGGGCTGTATTTTTTTTGCGAGCGTGCGTAGTGCGTCGAAATCAATGGCGCCGGCATGGTCAGGCTGCGTTTTGTAGCGCACGAAGTTGAACACCTTGCCCATGTGAGATACGGGCGCTCCATGTGTCAAATGCCCGCCGTGCGAGAGATCCATCGCCAGCACCGTATCACCGGGCTTCAGGATGGCGAAATACGCCGCTTGGTTCATAGGCGAACCGGACAGCGGCTGAACGTTGGCATGCTCGGCGCGGAACAGTTGGCAGGCGCGTTCGCGAGCGGTGCGCTCCACGACATCGGTGTACTCCTGTCCACCGTAGTAGCGCCGACCCGGATAGCCTTCCGAGTACTTGTTGGTGAGCACCGACCCCAGTGCCGCCAGAACCTCGGGGTACGTGTAGTTCTCGGAAGGAATCATTTCGATACCGGCAGCCTGCCGGCGTTCCTCACCACATATCGCCTCGTGTATTTGCGGGTCGTAGTCGGCGAGTTCGTCACGGTAAGGTTTCACAAGTTTTCCTCGTCACAAAGTAAATAGCCGGACGGGGTTCGATTGACATTGCCTTGGTCAGACACACGCTTGCCTTCACATCCGCCAACAGCCGCTGCTACACATAACACCCCGAGCCGTTGCCGACAGGCACGTGAAAGCCGCGCGCAAGCCTAGGTGCAGGCCCGGCGTGCTGGAGAGCGACTGGGGCAACATCTTGTGTGTGACAGGTGGTTGGACAACCTACCTATCTCAAGTGGCAGGTTGGCGAGAGCGAATTCTTTCCGTAGATAAGCTACGGCGACTTTTCGGTCACAGCCAGCCTTCGCCGGTGGCAATGTACGTGATATCGCTCACCCAATTTTGATTAGGCCGTTCGGCACTGAACTCCTGTTGCAGCAGATTCGGCGCCGCCGTCAAGGGTCCGGTGCCCATGCCGACCAAGCAGAAGCGCTTCACCGTGCTGACTGCACCGCATGGCGACAAGGGCGCTCGTGACCAGTACGAGCTGCGTACCCACAAGCGCCTGATGGGCATCCTGAACCCCACCGACAACACCGTCGATGCGCTGATGAAGCAGGAACTGCCGGCCGGCGTTGACGTGCAGATCAAGTTGAACTGATTTACTTGCGAGGTCGGGGTCTGTTAATAGACCCTGGGGCACTCGGGTGTCCGGGTATCGCAGTGAGGAGGCGAACCGTCGGAAAATAAATAGGTTTTCCGGCTGTTTTTTTCCTGCCAGGGCTTGCAAACCAAGCCGGCATCACTAGAATACGCGCCTCTTTACGCGCCGAGGTCTGGCCCTGACGGGGTACCGCTTGAGCTGTGCGTCAAACCTGACGCAACTACTCATTGGTATTTCCTAGGTCCAAATCCCTACGCGGGGCAGGTGAATTCACCACGCCTTGATGTTTGCCGCCGATCATGTTGTGACGGTGGCGTGAATGTTTCAGCGCTAGCGACTCTTCCATCAATCGTAATGGGCGAAGCTGGCGCTGTGAGATGAGGAATTTAGATGAGCACTGTCAAGACCTTGGGTCTGGTCGGTCGCAAGGCCGGCATGACGCGCGTGTTCACGGAAGCTGGCGAATCTGTGCCGGTAACTGTGATCGAAGCGCTGCCGAATCGCGTTACGCAGATCAAAACCGCTGAGAGCGACGGTTATCGTGCTGTGCAAGTTGCCTATGGCACTCGCAGGCTGTCCCGTGTTGCGAAAGCTCAAGTGGGTCACTACGCCAAGGTAAAGGTTGCTCCCGGTGCATCGCAGGTTGAGTTCCGTCTGTCCGAAGGCGAGACCACAGATGCGCAGCCCGGTACTGAGCTCACCGTGAGCTTGTTTGCCGTTGGTCAGGCGGTTGATGTTGCTGGTACGACGATTGGTAAAGGCTTTGCCGGCACCATGAAGCGCCACAACTTCGGCGGCGGTCCAGCTTCGCATGGTCACTCGGTAACGCATCGTGCGCCTGGTTCCATCGGGCAGCGTCAAACGCCAGGCCGCGTATTCCTGGGTAAACGCATGTCCGGCCACATGGGTGTGGATCGCGTCACCATCGAGAATCTGCAAGTGGTGCGCGTCGATGTCGAGCGCAACCTGTTGTTGATCCGCGGCGCCGTGCCCGGTGCGCCAGGCGGCGAAGTATTTGTTCGTCATTCAGTGAAGGCAGCTCGCCAAGCCGCGCGCGTCAAGCTGATTCCTACCAAGAAATAAGTAGTAGACCATCATGAAGCTCAAGCTGGTCAACAAAGGCGCAGAGTTGCAGGTTTCCGATGCAACCTTCGGGCGTGAATTCAACGAAACCCTGGTGCATCAGGTGGTTGTGGCCTATATGGCTGCCGGCCGCGCCGGCACCAAGCGCCAACTCAGCAAGGCCGAAGTCCGCGGTGGCGGCCGCAAGCCTTGGAATCAGAAGGGCACCGGTGGTGCACGTGCTGGTTCCATCCGTAGCCCGATTTGGGTGGGCGGTGGTCGTGCCTTCGCAGCGCGTCCGCGCGACTACTCGCAGAAGGTCAATCGCAAAATGTATCGCGCTGCGTTGCAGGTGATGCTGTCGCAATTGGCCCGTGAAGATCGTTTTTCGGTGGTGGAGTCGTTGGAGATCGAAGCGCCCAAGACCAAGTTGCTGCTCGCCAAGCTCAAGGAGTTTGGTTTGGAGCGCGTGTTGGTGTTGATCGAAGGCTTCGATGAAAAGCTGGAGCTGGCTGCACGTAATCTGCCCTACGTGGAAGTGTTGCCGGCGGCATCGGTTGATCCGCTGAGCTTGGTTAAATACAAGCATGTGCTGGCGACGGTCGGTGCGGTTCGCGTACTCGAGGAGAAATTGTCATGAGCACACAGGGCATGAACAACGTAAGCAAGGAAAGGATGTTGAGCATCCTGCTGGCGCCGCATGTGTCCGAAAAGACCGCGCGTGCTACGCAGGATTCCAATCAAGTGGTGTTTCGCGTGCGTCGTGACGCCAGCAAGCCTGAGATCAAGGCTGCTGTGGAAATGCTGTTTGAAGTGAAGGTGTCTGAGGTCAACGTAGTGAACGCGATCGGTAAGCAAAAACGCTTCGGTCAGCGTCTCGGTTGGCGCTCGGATTTTAAGAAGGCCTATGTGCGCTTGGCGCCAGGTCAGACTATCGAATTTGCCGGCAACGAAGCCTGATTCGCCCGGTTGAATTTAAGTAGCGGAAGCTGAAGAACATGGCTCTTATTAAAGCTAAACCGACATCTCCTGGACGGCGTTTCCAGGTCAAGATCGATCGCTCGCACCTGCACAAGGGTGAGCCGGTGACCGCGTTGCTGGTGGCAAAAAATTCCACCGGTGCGCGTAACCACTTCGGTCGCATCACCACCCGCCACAAGGGCGGTGGTCATAAACAGAAATATCGCATCGTCGATTTTCTGCGCGACAAGGACGGTATCCCGGGCAAGATCGAACGTCTTGAATACGACCCGAATCGCAGTGCACATTTGGCTTTGGTGCTGTACGCCGACGGCGAACGTCGCTACATCATTGCGCCTAAAGGCATTAGCGCCGGTGACACGATTGCTTCCGGTCCCGAGGCGGCCATCAAAGCCGGCAACTCGATGCAGTTGCGGCACATCCCCGTGGGTTCGACCATTCACTGCGTTGAGTTGAAGCCTGGTAAGGGTGCGCAGTTGGCGCGCAGCGCCGGCGGTTCGGCACAGTTGGCAGCGCGCGAAGGTTCGTATGCAACCATTCGTTTGCGTTCCACCGAAACCCGCAAGATTCACGTCGATTGCCGCGCCACCATCGGCGAAGTCGGTAACGGCGAGCATAACCTGCGTAGTTTTGGTAAGGCCGGCGCCAAGCGTTGGTTGGGTATTCGTCCCACCGTTCGCGGTGTGGTGATGAACCCTGTGGATCACCCGCACGGTGGTGGTGAAGGCAAATCCGGTCAAGGTAACCCGCATCCGGTCAGCCCATGGGGCTGGAAGACCAAGGGTAAGAAGACCCGTCATAACAAACGCACCGCCGGCATGATCGTGCGGCGCCGTAACTGATCCTTAGAGGAATAACTAGTGCCTCGTTCGATCAAGAAAGGTCCGTTTGTGGACCTGCACCTCGCCAAGAAGGTGCAAGTTGCAGCAGAAAAAAACGATCGCCGTCCGATCAAGACATGGTCGCGTCGTTCGATGATTCTGCCCGATATGGTTGGTTTAACCATTGCTGTGCATAACGGTCGTCAGCACCTGCCGGTGCTGGTGTCCGAAAACATGGTGGGTCACAAGTTGGGTGAATTTGCGCCAACGCGCACCTTCAAGTCCCACTCTGGCGATAAGAAGGCCTAACTATGCAAGTAGCAGCCAAATTGAAGAACGCGCGCATCTCGCCGCAGAAGTGCCGACTGGTGGCGGACATGGTCCGTGGCAAACCGGTCGGTCAGGCGTTGGCGACGTTGCGCTTCACTCCGAAAAAGGGTGCGGAGCTCATTCTCAAGGTTCTCGAATCGGCAGTTGCCAATGCCGAGAACAATTTGAGCGCCGACATCGACGAGTTGAAGGTCGAGTACATCACGGTGGATATCGCGCCGGTTCTGAAGCGGTTTCATGCACGCGCAAAAGGTCGCGGCGCCCGTATTTGGAAGCGCAATAGCCATATTTCTGTCACGGTGGGGGACGGCAAGCAGGGCTAGGGCGTTTGCCTGGTCACTGTAAGCGTTAGCGAGTTCAGCACATGGGTCAAAAAGTAAATCCAGTTGGCATCCGCCTCGGTATCACGCGCGACTGGACGTCGAAGTGGTACGCCCCGACGCGTAGCTTCCCGGCGTTCGTTTATTCGGACTACCAGGTTCGTGAACTTCTGAAGAAGAAGCTCAGTGAAGCTTCGGTGAGCCGTATCCAGATCGAGCGTGCCGCACGTAAGGTCAATATCACCATCAACACGGCGCGTCCCGGTGTGGTGATCGGCAAGAAAGGCGAGGACATCGAGAAGCTGCGCGCGCAAGCGGCGAAGCTGATGAAGATACCGATGACCGATGTACGTATCAACATTGCCGAGATCCGCAAGCCGGAGCTCGATGCACAGTTGGTGGCGGAAAGCATTGCGCAGCAGTTGGAACGTCGTGTGATGTTCCGCCGCGCCATGAAGCGTTCGGTGATGAACACCATGCGTATCGGCGCGTTGGGCATCAAGATTCGCTTGTCGGGTCGATTGAACGGCGCGGAAATCGCGCGTACCGAATGGGTGCGCGAAGGCCGCATTCCGTTGCATACCTTCCGTGCCGAGATCGACTACGGTTTGGCTGAAGCCAAAACGACTTACGGGATCATTGGCGTGAAGTGCTGGATCTTCAAGGGCGAAGTGTTCACCGGCGCTGATGCCAAGTTTGCTACTGACACGGCTCCGGCTGTTGAAGTTGCGGTCTAAGGTCAGCGGAGAGTTTTCATCATGATGCAACCTAAACGTACCAAGTTCCGCAAGCAATTCAAGGGCACGCTTGGTGGCCTGGCTCAGCGTGGCAGCACGGTGGCGTTCGGTGAGTTCGGCCTGAAGACCACCGAGCGTGCACGCATGACGGCGCGTGAAATCGAGGCAGCGCGTCGCGCCATGACCCGCTACGTAAAGCGCGGCGGCCAGGTGTGGATTCGCGTGTTCCCGGATGTGCCGATCACCAAGAAACCGCTGGAAGTGCGCATGGGTAGCGGTAAGGGCAACGTCGAGTACTACGTGGCCAAGGTGTTGCCCGGTAAGGTGTTGTTCGAGATGGAAGGGGTGACCGAGGCGATTGCGCGCGAAGCGTTTCGTCTGGCTGCTTCTAAGCTGTCCGTTGATACTCAGTTTGTTACTCGCCAAGTTCGTTAAGAGGCTGCGTTAATGGACGCCAAAGAATTACGTCAGAAATCGACCAACGAGTTGCGCACTGAGTTGCTGCAGTTGCGTCGCGAACAGTTCAACCTGCGCATGGCGCAGGCGACCGGCCAGGCGGTGAAGCCGGACCAGATTGCCAAGGTGCGCAAGAATGTTGCGCGACTCAAGACAGTGATGGGCGAGCAAGCTCGCACTGCTCAAGTTGTCAAGCAGAGTACTAAGTAATGAGCGAACCAGTTGTGACTGCCTCTGTTAATGAACCAGCCACCGCCGAACAGAAGACCATCCGTCTGCTGACCGGCAAAGTGGTCAGCAGCAAGATGCAGAAGACCATCACGGTCGCGGTAGAGCGTCTGGTCAAGCACCCGCAGTATGGCAAGTACGTGCGTCGTACTACCAAACTGTTGGCGCACGACGAAGCCAGCGAGTCGAAAGAAGGCGATGTGGTTGAAATTGTTGAGTGCCGCCCGCTGTCGCGCCGCAAGGCCTGGCGTCTGGCCCGTGTGGTCACTCGCGCGCAGGCGTAAGTCCGCGAGTTTGCCAACAAGTATTAGAGCTAGAGTGGAAGCTTAAACATGATTCAGATGCGGACATTGCTTAAGGCAGCCGACAACAGCGGAGCGCGCAGCCTGATGTGCATCAAGGTGCTGGGCGGTTCCAAGCGTCGCTATGCCAGCGTGGGTGATGTCATCAAGGTCAGCGTCAAGGATGCGATTCCGCGCGGCAAGGTCAAGAAGGGCGAAGTGTATGACGCCGTGGTCGTGCGCACCCGTCATGGCGTGCGTCGCGCCGATGGCTCGTTGATCCGCTTC
>JANMSB010000072.1:0-4669 GCA_031388915.1 Pseudomonadota bacterium
CAGTCAGTGTTTGCGTTTGGGAGTGGGCCGGCAATTCCACTGTCGCAGCCATGTCCAATGTAACAGGCATGTTCAATGTAACAGCCATGGCGCAGGGCAGTAACGCGGTTTGCAGCCACGCCAGCACGAACACCGCAAAAATACTGCGGATCAGGCGTTGGCTGCGACGTAAGTGACCGAGGACTGTCATGGCGGTGGGAAACTTAGCACGCCGACGCTGGGCAGCGGTAGGGGTTCGCTGCACAGGTGTGATCGACAGCAGTATTAGCCGTTGCCAAGTTTGCTGGTGAGCTGCCGCCATGAGCTAACCAAGGTCTTAGCGGCGAGTGCAATGTCCTCTGCCGTCGTTCCCCGACCTATTGAGAGTCGCACCGAACCCAGCGCATCCACTGGTGCAATGCCCATGGCGAGAATCACTGCGGATGCCGCCTCATAATCGTGATGACAGGCAGAGCCGGTGGAGGCGGAAATTTCCGGCGTGTTCGCCAACAACGCGTTTCCGGAGACTCCCGGAAACCGCACGTTGAGCGTGTTCGGCAAACGCAACGTGGGGTGTCCATTGAGTGCGAGACCTGGCACTTGCGCAGTAAGCTGGTCCCACAGTGAATCGCGCAATCCACGCACGCGAGTGGCAACGGCATCCAGATCGCGCGTTGCTATTTCACAAGCCACACCGAAGCCAACTAGGCCGGCCACATTCTCGGTTCCCGACCGGAGTCCGTATTCTTGACCTGAGCCATAGGTGAATGGTCGCAGCTGCACGCCTCGCTTCACATACAACGCGCCCACCCCTTTGGGTGCATATAGTTTGTGACCGGCAATGGATAGCAGGTCGACAGACAGCTCTTTGACACGCACCGGTACTTTGCCAGCCGACTGTGCAGCGTCGGCATGCATCAGCGCGCCTGCGGCATGCGCCAGCTCGGCCAGTTCCGTGATGGGCTGCACAACGCCTGTCTCATTGTTCGCATGCATCACGGTCACCAGCGCCGTATCTGCGTCGATCGCTGCGCGTGCCTCCGCTAGATTGGTGCGTCCTTGAGCATCGACACCGAGTTGAGTCAGCCGCAATCCCGGTTTGATCCCCAGGCAGGGTTGCAGCGTCGCCGGATGCTCAATGACGGTGGTCACGATGTGTTGTCGGCTGTGCGTCTCGATGACACCGCGTATCGCAAGGTTGTTGGCTTCGGTAATCCCGGCTGTAAAAATCAGCTCGTCGTCATCGCAACCAATCATCGTCGCTACTTGATGGCGTGCTCGCGCCACGGCCTCACTGGCCCGCCTGCCGTACCAATGACTACTGGATGGATTACCGAAGTGTTCGCGAAGGTATGGCAGCATGGCATCGACGACTTCGGGGAGCAGCGGCGTCGTTGCGTTGTAGTCGAGGTAGACCGGATCGCTTACATGCTTCATGTCTATTTTTTCGGGCATTGTCTTTCCGTGGGTACCTGTGTTTGCAGTGTGGCAACTGAGCGGTTGTGAACGCGTGGTAAGGTTTCCGTCATCCGTATCGCCGCAATGACACCCGAGACCAGGGTCAGCGCAGCCACGATCCACATCGCGACTGCAAGCCCGAAAACATCGGCGGCAAATCCGGCAAGCAGCGCACCGATGGCATAACCCAAATCGCGCCACAGGCGATAAACACCGACCGACGACGCACGCCATAGCGGATGTGCAACATCACCAATGGCAGCAAGCAGTGTCGGATACACCATGGCGGTGCCAACGCCGAGTAATACTGCACCGGTTGCAAACCCCGCAAAACCATCACTGAGAATAATTACCGCAATGCCCGCTGCCTGCACCCACATGCCCGAAGCGATCAGCCACTTGCGGCCGACATGGTCGGACCAAACACCGGTGAACAACTGGGCAATACCCCAGGTTGCGGGATACAGGGCGGCGAGCGTGCCGATATGTTGTAGGTCAAGATTGGCTGCAGCGAAGTAAAGCGGGAACAGCCCCCACGCCATACCGTCATTGAGATTGTTGACCAACCCCGCCTGCGTGATGCTTGAGAGGTTTCGATCAAACAACGTCGTTCGCCAGAACACCTCGCGAGGTGTGGGCATGCGTACCGGCGTGTCGGTCAATGCCACTTCGGCGGTGACGTGGTGGCGTGTTTCACGAATCGCGAATATCGATAGGCCCAGCCCCAACACAACGAACACCACTCCGGGATAAAACGGTTCGGGGCGCAAACCATACTGTGCAGCGATGAAGCCGGTGGCGAGCGCGCTGACTGCTACCGCGACATAGCCGGAAAACTCGTTGAGCCCCATCGCCAGCCCGCGATTCTTTGACCCAATCAGATCGATCTTCATGATGACGGTGGTTGACCACGTAAGACCCTGGCTGATTCCCAGTAGTGCATTGGCCACGATCACCCAGGTCCACGACGGTGCCCACATCAACAAAAAGGGCACGGGCACTGCAATCAGCCAGCCACCGACCAGCACATGCTTGCGTCCGAATCGATCAGAAAGTCGCCCAGCCAGATAGTTGGTGACTGCCTTGGTGAGGCCGAACACCACAATGAAGGACAGCACGGCGGTCTTGGCCGCTAACTGAAACTCCTGCTCGGCAATGGCGGGCAGAATGGTTCGCTCCAGGCCGACCATCGCACCGACGAAAGCATTGACCAGCACCAGCAGCGAGAATTGCGCAAGGTTCTCGCGCAATCCAAGCTGCACCGGCTTCATAACGGCTGTTCCATGCGCCCTTGATTCACACGCATGATTTGCTGCATCTCCGCCGGCTTGGGCGGGACATCAATCAATGCCGCGATGAAGGCTTCGCGCGAGCTCGATAACAATGGATTCCAACGCTTCTCGAAAGCAATCGTGCTGGACGGTTTACCGCTCATACCCGCGCCGCACAGCGAGCCGGCGAAGTGGCCCGGATAAATTTCCAGTGTGTCAGGTAGGTTCAGCAGCTTCTGGTGGAGGCTGTCGTAGAGTTCGCTGGCATTCTGTCGTGCGTTTCCCGGTAGATCAGGACGGCCGACGGCGCCCACGAACAAGGTGTCGCCGGTAAGAACAAACCATGGCTCTGCGCCGCGTCGAAGGTCGGTCACTACCAGGCTTAGGCTCTCAGGTGTGTGTCCCGGCGTGTGCAGCACAGTTGTACGTGTATTACCGAGTTCGATCGCCTGACCATCGTGCAGTGGCGTAAACGCCAGCGCGACATCGGCTGATTCATGCAAGCAATATTGAGCGCCGACGTGGGCAGCAAGCGCTGCGCCGCCAGAACGATGATCGGCATGCACGTGGGTATCGATAACGTGCGTGATCTGCATGCCCTTGGCAGCCGCGAACTCGATATAGGCCGCGATGTCATGCGCGTGCGCATCGACCACCGCACACTTGCCGAGACCACCGCAGCCAAACAAGTAAGCAGCGCACCCGGTTTCAAAGTAGTAGAAGGGCTTGAAGATCATGAACGTACCTCCGCAGCGCCGGTTGCGACTCGCCAGCCGCGGACGCGCCATTCGATAACGCCCTGTTCCATACGCTGTACGCGGAAACCTTTTTTGCGCAGCAACTCCACCGCTTCGACGGCCATCACGCAGTAAGGGCCGCGACAGTAGGCAACGATCTCGCGATTTTTAGGTAACTCCTTGAGGCGCGCTTTCAAGTCGGCGACGGGTATCGAGAGCGCGCCCGGAATGTGTCCAGCCTGGTATTCCTCTGTCGGCCGAACATCGAGAACAATGACTTCACCACGACGTACGCGCCGTAACAGCTCTTCACCACCCACCGGTTCCATCGCGCCGCGCTTCTCAAGATAGGTGTGGGCAACTTGTTGCACCTCCGCCAATTGCGATTCCGCGAGACTGCGCAGCGCATGGAAAAAATCACTCACCTTGGCGTCGGCCAATCGATACTCGACATGTAGACCGTGCTTTTCCGCGTCAACGAGCCTGGCCGCACGCAGAATCTGCAAATGTTGCGAGGTGTTGGCAATGGAGATGGACGCCTGGGTGGCCAGCGCTTCCACGGTACGTGGTCCCTGGCATAGCAGCTCCAGCAGCTCCAGGCGCTTGGGCGTGGCGACCGCCTTGCCGATGCGGGCGAGTTGTTCGTAAAGACTGTCTTTAAAGCGCCGATTAGCTTGCGTCATGCGCGGCAGTATTCAAGTGATTGATTGAATAGTCAAGAAGCGCCCACTGAAGTGCAGCTGCTTTTTAGTCTGGCTTGCGCGAAGCACGGTACCGAGGTGTCGCATTGCGGGTATTGCGGCGATAAGCGCTTACTGAGTGGCAGCGACGGTTATTTTTGCCTATAGGCAAAATTACCAACGGCGATTTTTGCCTGGCGGATAAAATCACCGTGATCTATTTGGGGCCGGAATCCGGCCCTTCATTCCCAATCAGCCCTGCCAGGGTCTGGTTTTCAGCGCCCTGAAGACATTCGACCAGTCAGTCTATAAAGCGCCGGCAACACCAGCAACGTCAACAGCGTCGATGAAATGATGCCGCCGATCACCACCGTGGCCAGTGGTCGCTGCACTTCGGCACCGGCGCCGACGCTGATGGCCATGGGCAGGAAAGCCATGTGATAGCAAGGTTAATGCTAGTGGCTATGCCGATGATGCGTGTCGGGATAGTGCCGATGCCGATGAATGAGGGGCACATGTTGGTGCTGGTGCGAATGCGATTCGC
>JANMSB010000418.1:0-4205 GCA_031388915.1 Pseudomonadota bacterium
CGTCAAACAACTGCAAGTTGATTGCACTGCACTAGAGCAAGCCGACTTGAGCGCCATGTGGTTGTTGCGCTCGGCGCTACGACGCAGCGAGCAAGCTGGCGCCACCCTGAGTTTCACGCCCGGCGAGCCGGAACACTTCACGTTTCTCAACGATCTGGAAGCGCAGGCGCCGTCGGAGCATGTGGCGCAGGAAGCCGCGCTGCTGTGGCCCGAGCAGTTGGTCGCCAGTTTCGGCAAGCACGCCGTGCAGTTGGGCGAGCATGCGCTCGGACATTTGGGTCACTTCGGCCGCATCGTCGACACCCATGTGCGCGCCTGGCGTCATCCGCGTCGTATGCGCGCGCCGTCCATCGTGCGGCATGCCTACGAAGCCGGCATTCAAGCACTGCCCATCGTGGCGATGATCGCGTTCTTTGTCGCCGTCATCATTGCCTACATCGGCGCCAGTCAGTTACGCGACTTCGGCGCCGGCATTTATACAGTCGACCTGATTACCGTGGGCGTGTTACGCGAATTGGGCGTGTTACTCACGGCGGTCATTGTTGCCGGCCGTTCCGGCAGCGCCTTTGCCGCAGAAATCGGCGTGATGCAATTGAACGATGAAGTGGACGCGCTGAAGTCAATCGGCATGGACCCCATCGAAGTATTGGTAGTGCCGCGTGTGCTGGGGTTGGTGATCGCGCTACCGTTGCTGACCGTGGTTGCCGACGCCATGGGCATGGCCGGCGGCGCGCTGTTGTCCAATTGGTTGCTGGACATTTCCCTTCCGCAGTTCATCGCCCGCGTGCAAGACGCCTTGGCGCCCAGCACTTTTTGGGCGGGCTTGATTAAAGCGCCGGTGTTCGCGGTGCTGATCGCCATGATCGGCACTTATCGCGGCATGCAAGTCAGAAGCTCCTCGCGTGAGTTGGGCCGACTGACCACCACCGCCGTGGTGGAATCGATATTCATGGTGATCTTCGCCAATGCCATTTTTGCGGTGATTTTTGTGGAGCTGGAGTTTTGATGGGTGGCGCCGGCTTCATAACGGGCGCAATGCATTGCGCGCCTACAAAAACAGGTAGGGGCAGACCCAGGTGTCTGCCCGTCTTATGCGCGTACTCACTATTGGACACGGGCGAACAGGATGCTGCGGAATCCCTGGCGAGGGACATAGGTTCGCCCCCACACGACAAAGCATGGTGTACATGAACAACACACCCATTGTCTCGGTGCGCGGCATCGTTAACCGCTTTGGCGATCAAGTGATTCACGATGGCGTGGATCTCGATGTTGAGTGCGGCGAAGTCATGGGTATTGTCGGTGGCTCAGGCAGCGGCAAATCGGTGCTATTGCGCACGATTCTTGGCTTGCAGAAGCCCACTGCCGGGCAAGTGCTGATTGAGGGCGCGGACATTACCGCGATGTCCGAACGACAGTTGCTGAATGTCAAACATCGCTACGGCGTCACCTTTCAACACGGCGCTTTGTTCAGCGCGCTGACCGTGGCCGAGAACATCCAACTACCGCTGCGCGAGTATTTAAAAGTATCGCAGGCCACGCTGGATGAACTCACTGCGCTGCGTCTGAACATGGTCGGCCTGCCGCTGACAGCGGCCGACAAATTGCCCTCGCAATTATCCGGCGGCATGATCAAACGCGCCGGCTTGGCGCGCGCGCTGGCGCTGGACCCGCAGTTGCTGTTTTTGGACGAGCCCACGGCGGGTCTCGATCCTATTTCCGCTGCCGAGTTCGACCACCTGGTGCACTATTTGCAAGATAGTCTCAAACTCACGGTAGTCATGATCACTCACGACCTGGACAGCTTGCTCACCGTCTGCGACCGCGTCGCGGTGCTGGTTGACAAGAAAATCATGGTCGATACGCTCAACGGTATCATGACCAATCCACACCCCTGGATACGCGAATACTTCCACGGCCCGCGTGCACGCGGTGTATCAACCTCCTCAAGTACAGGTGCTACGCATGGATCGTGATGCCAACTATGTAGCCGTCGGCGCGTTTACGCTGCTGGTGATCGCCATGGCGGCTGCCTTTGTCGTGTGGTACTCGGAAAGCGGCGATGCTCGCAACTATGCGCCGTATGAAATTTATTTCACCGGCAGCGTGTCGGGGCTCACCATCGGTAGTCCGGTGCGTTATCTCGGCGTCGATGTGGGCAGCGTGCGCCGCATCACGCTCAACAAAGACCGGCCCGACAGCGTGAAAGTGCTGGCCTCGGTGGATACCGATGCACCCATTACCGGCGCCACGCGCGCCAGCTTAGGGCTGCAAGGCATCACCGGTTTGCTGTACATCAACCTAAAACAAGTGGGTAGCGCCAATGGCAGCGAGCTGAAGCAGGGCGACCGCTATCCCATTATCGAAGCGCAGTCGTCCGACATTGATGCCTTCATCGCCACCCTGCCGCAACTCGCCGTGCGGGTATCGAGCCTGGTGGACAACGTGAGTCAAGTATTCTCCGACGACAATATAAAAACATTCTCGACCACACTGGCCAATCTCAAGACCACCAGCGACGGCCTGCCGAAAACTCGCGAACAAGTGCAGACGCTGCTGACTGATCTGAGCAGCACCTCAGCCGAGATACGCAACACCGCCAGCAGTCTCGGCGGCCTTGCCGGCGATGTGCGACCCAATGTGAAGGAAGCCGTGGAGCGTTTGAATGCGGTGTCGGGACAATTGGCCAGCGCTACTGCCAGACTCGACACTTTCATGGCGGCCAGCCAAGAGCCCATGACGCACTTCACCGAGCAGGGCTTGTTTGAAATGGAACGACTACTGCGCGATGCGCGCAACGCCGCCTCTGAATTCCGCGAGCTGTCGCGCTCGCTCAAAGAAACGCCGTCGCAATTGATGTTCGAGCGTCCCGAGTCCGGTGTGGAGATCAAACCGTGAAACAGTTGTTGAATACCTCGGTTGCTTCTGCCGTCGAACCGGGGAAGGGACGATTGTTTTCCTACTTCAGTACGAAAGCTCTATTGCTCACACTCGCTACCTTCGCTCTCACCGGCTGCAGCGTCAGCGAAATCCTGGAAAGCAAAGTCGATGAGCCACAGGTCTACGTACTGCGCGCTAGTGATGTCAGCACCGCCCAAGTTGCCTATCCGGTCCAGATCAGCGTGGCGCTACCTACCGCTGCGCCCGGCCTGGATACCAGTCGCATTTCCGTATTACGCAACCACAGCCAGCTCGACTACTTCTTCGGCGCGCGTTGGGGCGGCACCGCGCCACAAGTAGTACAGTCATTCGTGATCGAAACACTACAGGCACAGCAGGGCTTCAAAAGCATTGCCGCCGATACCGAACGCATGGATGCCGACTATTTATTGACCTTCCGGCTCCAGGACTTTCAAGCTGAATATGCCGGCGAAGGCTCCAACCCCATCGTGCATGTCACGTTGAGCGGCACATTAGTCAATATCAAGACACGCAAGTTGAGCGCTCCCATCACCGCCACCGCTCGCGTGCCTGCCGACGATAACCGCCTGGCTGCGGTTGTTGCCGCATTTCGAACTGCCATGCAGCAGACCACCGCCACCGTGAGTACGCAGCTGACTGCCGCTGTCGCGAAGTAGCTGTCATGCAGATTGATCCTGTCCTGCACGCCACCAGCGATAACTACAAATTATTGACCAATCTTGTCGTACCGCGACCGATTGCCTGGGTGACTTCGCAGAACGAACAGGGCGTGATCAATCTGGCGCCGTTCAGTTTTTTCAATGCGGTTGGCAAAGAACCGTTGTACATCATCGTCAGTGTCGGCCGTAATGACGATGGCAGCGAGAAGCACACGGCACTCAACATCAAATACTCGGGCGAGTTTGTAGTTAACCTGGTCACCGAGGAGTTGTTCGAGGCCATGAACATCTCGGCAGCCGACTTTCCGCCGCAGGAAAGCGAACTGACTGCCACCGGCCTGCATGTCGCGCCGTCGGTGCATGTCGGCACGCCGCGGGTTGCCGAAAGCCAGGCCAGTTTGGAGTGCAAACTACATAGCGCGCAGCAACTGGGCAGCTACACCTTATTTATAGGCGAAGTGGTGATGTTCCATGTCGCCGATCATCTAGTGGGACCCAAACTGCACATCAACGGCTTCGCGCCCATTGGCCGCATGGGCTCACCGTCGATGTATTGCCGCACGCATGATCGAATGGATGTGCCGCGCATGAGTTATGCGCAGTGGCAGACCCGTAGGGGCGGTT
>JANMSB010000420.1:0-8938 GCA_031388915.1 Pseudomonadota bacterium
GAACAGCCTGCACCAAGGACAAACGCTGCGGGTAGTCGGCGAGTCGTCGATTGATGCGTCGATGGTGGCGCCGCTGCTGGTCATGATGTTGGCGTACTTCATGTTTTTCGGCGCGATACTGTGTGCGGGTTTGTGTACCGAGATTCTGCGACGTGAACGCAACGCGCAGTGGTTGCTTAAGCAAATTTAGTGTTGGTGACGCCTGGCTACTGTCATTTCGAACGCAGAGAAATCTTGATTGAATTTGCTGCCGGTAAGTCATCAAGTATTTGCAAAGATTTCTCCCGGAGTTTATCCCGAGCGGAGTCGAGGGGGTCGAAATGACAATGCCAGGTTATCGGAAGCTCGTTAAGGTGTAATGATGTTCGGCGATGCTTTTAAGATGGGCGATTACGGCGCGTATGTCTGGTCCAGTTATGGACTGACACTGGTTGCGTTGTTGTACTTGGTAGTTGCCGTCAGTCGCGCGTGGCGTATTGAGCTCAAGCAGGCACGACGTCGTGCTGAAGCCGCTGCAATCTCTCGGCCCGTGTCGGAACAGTCATGACTCCACGCCGACGTCGCATGATGTTTGTGGCCTTGATCCTGCTGGCGGTGGGCGGTGCAGTGGCGTTGGCGCTGACCGCATTTAATGACAACATTCTTTACTTCTACGATCCCAGCGCAGTGGCTGCTGGCAAGGCGCCCACTGAGCGTGTGTTTCGTCTTGGCGGCATGGTCGAAAACGGCAGCGTTAAGCGCGAGCCGGGCAGTATGGAAGTTCAATTCGACGTCACCGACTACGCGCACGAAATGACGGTGAGCTACAGCGGCGTGTTGCCGGATTTATTTCGCGAAGGCCAGGGTGTGATCGTACGTGGTAAGTTGGTCAATATGGTGGACGGCAAACAGCAATTCCTGGCCGAGGAAGTGTTGGCCAAGCATGACGAGAACTACATGCCACCCGAGGTGGCTGCCAGCTTGAAGCAGAGTCACGACCAACGACGTGGCGCGACCGGCCCCGCTGATAATGCGGTCGTTGCGCAATAGGCCGTAGCGGCCCCAACAAAGGCCAACAAAGGTTAAGTCATGAGCGTTGAACTTGGGCATTTTGCGTTGATCCTGGCCTTTGCGCTGGCATTGGTGCAGGCCTTCTTCGGCTTGGCGGGCGCGACGACGCAGCGCCCACACTGGATGGCTACTGCGCGTTCGGCGGTGGTGGGACAGCTGGTGTTCACCTTGTTTTCGTTTGGCTGTTTGACTGCGGCGTTTTTGCGCAGCGACTTTTCGGTGCTGTATGTGGCGAGCAACTCCAACACCGAGTTACCCACGTTCTACCGCATTGCCGCTGTGTGGGGTGCGCATGAAGGTTCGTTGTTGCTGTGGTTGTTGATCCTGGTGGTGTGGTCGGCAGCCGTGGCGGTATTCAATCGCGCCATGAACCCGGCGTTCATCAGCAGAGTGTTGGGTGTGTTGGGTTTGATCAGTGGCGGCTTTGCCTTGTTCATCATTGCGACCTCTAATCCTTTTGAGCGTTTGTTGCCCGCTGCCATCCAAGGCCGTGATCTCAATCCCTTGCTGCAAGATCCGGCGCTGGTGGCGCATCCACCACTGCTTTACATCGGCTATGTCGGCTTGGCGATTCCCTTTGCTTGCGCGGTGGCTGCATTGCTGGAGGGTAAATTGGATGCAGCCTGGGCGCGCTGGGTGCGCCCCTGGACCACGTTGTCATGGTTGTTTCTCACCTTGGGGATCGCCTTGGGTAGCTTCTGGGCTTATTACGAATTGGGTTGGGGTGGTTGGTGGTTTTGGGACCCCGTAGAAAATGCCTCGTTCATGCCTTGGTTGATTGCTACGGCGTTGATTCATTCACTGGCAGTCACCGAGAAACGTGGTTTGTTCAAGAGCTGGACGGCGTTGCTGGCGATTTTTGGTTTCTCGTTGTCGTTGCTCGGCACCTTCCTGGTTCGCTCCGGCATATTGGTGTCGGTACATGCTTTTGCCAGCGATCCCAGCCGTGGCTTGTTTATTCTGATTTTCTTGTCGCTGTGTATCGGTGGTGCGTTGACGCTGTACGCATTGCGCGCCCCCCGGTTGCAGTCCGATGCTGGATTCGCAGCGGTATCGCGCGAGTCGTTTCTGCTGTTCAACAATGTGTTGCTGGTAGTGGCGGCCGGGTTGATTCTGTTGGGCACCTTGTATCCATTGTTTGTCGATGCCTTGAATCTCGGCAAGATTTCGGTGGGGCCGCCATATTTTTCCGTGGTGTTCCTGATTCCCATGCTGCCGCTGGTGTTATTGATGGCGGTAGGCATGCATGCGAGCTGGAAACACGCGCGGCTGATCACTCTGCGTAAGCCGATCCTGCTGACGCTGGCCGCAGCGGCAATGTTTGCAGCAGTGATCACGGTATGGATATTCGATCGCTTCTCGCCGCTGTGTTTTATCGGGTTACTGGCCGGTGGTTGGGTGCTGCTGTCGGCCTTGATCGATCCGGTATCGCGTTTGAAGGCAGGGCATCGCCTGTCGCCCGGCATTGTGGCGATGAGTGTGGCGCATATCGGCTTGGCCGTATTCGTGCTGGGCGCGACCACGGTCGAGACTTACAAAATCGAAAAAGATTTGAGCCTGAGCAATGGTCAGAGCACGCAGATTGCCGGCTATGAATTCACGTTGTTGCAAACCGAGGCGAAAGCGGGACCGAATTACGACGCCATCGAAGGCACAGTGCGTATCACGCGCGACGGCAAGGAAGTGGCTGTGTTGCATCCGCAAAAGCGTGTCTACCGCGTGCAGACCACGCCGATGACGGAAGCAGGGATCGACGCACATTGGCAGCGCGACTTGTTTGTGGCGTTAGGCGAAGACTTGGGCAACGGCGTGTGGAGCTTGCGCATCCAATACAAACCGCTGGTGCGTTTCATTTGGCTGGGTGCGGTCATCATGGCGCTGGGCGGCTTGATTGGCGTGCTGGACCGTCGCTATCGCGTCAAGGCTGCGAATAATGCCCTGATCGGCGATTCGGCGACGGCGAGGGTGTAGCGGCATGTGGCGCTTCTTGATCCCCGCAGCGGTGTTCGCCGTATTGATTGGTTTTTTTGTGGTGGGCTTGAGCCGCGATCCGAGCATGGTGCCCTCGCCGTTGATCGGTAAACCCGCGCCTGCTTATACGCTGACCAAGGTGGAAGATCCCGCCGGCACAATCAGCAACACCGACATGCTTGGCAAAAAGCACTTGGTGAATATCTGGGCGACGTGGTGTGTCGGTTGCCGCCAAGAACATGAATTTCTGCTACAGATTTCCCGGCAGAATCTGCTGCCGATCATCGGCATCGATTGGAAAGACGAACTACCCTTGGCGCAGAAATGGCTTGCGCAGTTGGGTAATCCGTATATCGCAACCGGTTTCGATCAAAGCGGACGGGTAGCAATTGATTTTGGCGTTTATGGCGCGCCGGAAACTTTCTTGATCGATGAGCGCGGCATCGTCATCTACAAACATATCGGCGTCCTCACTGAGGAAATCTGGCAGACCAAGTTGCTGCCCTTGATTCAGCAACCCGTCGGAGCCGGCACATGAGCCACATGAGTGTGAGCGCCAGAGTGCGCACGTTGTGCCTGTGTGTGTGCCTGATTGTGCAGTTGAGTGGCGCCGTGGCGTGGGCGGTGGATAACGCGCCGGCATTCGCCGATGCCAAACTGCAAGCGCGCTATGAAGCGTTGACGCATCAATTACGCTGCTTGGTATGCCAGAACGAAGCCATTGCTGACTCCAGCGCGACGCTAGCCGGCGATTTGCGTCGCGAACTGCGCGAACAGTTGGCGGCGGGCCGTAGCGATGCGGAAGTGTTGAAGTTCATGACGGATCGCTACGGTGCGTTTGTGTTGTACAAACCGCCGTTCGAACAGCGCACCTGGTTGTTATGGTTGGGGCCGGCACTGTTTTTGCTGATCGGCGTCGGTGTGGCGGTGCGAATAATTGCCAAACGCGCCAAGTTGGCCGAACAACAGTCGGATGACGACGAAGGCGAGAGCGCATGATGGTGTTTGTGCTGATCTGTACATTGATGTTGTTGATGGCGATGGCTCTGTTGGCGAAACCGTTGCTGCGGCGTAGGGAGGACGAAACCTATTCCAACCGGATTTCGGTGTTTGTTTTCACCAGCCTGAGCGTTGGTTTACTTGCTGCTGCGCTGTATCTGGGTAACACCACCTGGCCATGGCAAACTGGCGCGCCGACCTCCACGCCGGTTGCGGTCGCGAATTCTGGTGCGGCCATCGACACGCTGATAGAACAAACCCAGGCGCAACCCGACAATCTGGAGGTATGGTTGGAATTGGGCAATGCGTACGTGAGCAACAACAACTTTGCGCTGGCGAGTAATGCCTATCAGCAGGCTTACACCCTCAGTAAGGGCCAGAACATCGATGCGGTTACCAGCTTGGCCGAGGCGTTGGTGCTCGCCGATCAAAGTTCGATGCATGGCCGTGCGGCGTTGTTGATTGAAGAGGCGCTTAAGTTGGAGCCCAATCATCCCAAGGCGCTGTGGTATGGCGGGCTATTGGCGTTGCAAGCCGAGAATCTGCCGGTGGCCAGAGACCGGTTCAAAGCACTGTTGGTGCTGAATCCACCGCAACAAGTGCGCACGCTACTGGAGCGACAAATTCAGGATATTACGCAACAGTTGGGCGAATCGGCCGGCTCGACGATACCAACGCCAAGCGCTACGCCACGCAAAGTGGCAGTCAACGTGAGTTTGTCCGCCGCGCTGCAAGCGCAACTCAAACAGCCGGTGACGTTGTTTGTGCTGGCGCGCAATCCAAAAAAACCTGGCCCGCCCTTGGCGGTCGAGCGTCATACCTCCAGCGAGTTGCCGCTGCAAGTGGAGCTGAGCGCGGATGACGCGATGCTGCCCACGCGCACGTTGGCCGACTCCGATGAGGTGGAAATCGTCGCGCGTCTCTCCGCCAGCGGCACGCCCACCGAACAATCGGGCGATTATGTCGGTAAGGCTGTCTACTCGTTTGCCCAGCACGGCGAGCAGGGCAGCGTCACCATTGAGATCAATCAACGAGTGCCGTGATGAGCGTGCAACGCTATGCCGGCCTGCCCTCTATGGTGTGGCCGTATTACCAAGTTCTCAGTTCCAACAAGCCGCTCTTGGCGGCAGCCGGTAGTCGGCCGCCATCGATCTTGTTGCAAGCAAACAAGGTGCGCATCAAAGCTGCCCATTTGCGGCGCTACCGCGACATCTGCGGCATTGCCGACAACGGCTTGGTGCCGCATGCCTATCTACACGTGCTGGCCATGCCCTTGCATATGCGGGTGTTCACGCATCCCGAGTTTCCGGTGAAGGTGTTGGGGTTGGTGCACCTGCGCAATGTCATCCGGCAATTCCAGGCCATCCGTGCCGACGACGTGCTGGAGTTGAGCGTGAACTACGACTCCCTGCGCGAAACCGACAGCGGCCAGGAATACGATTTGATCACGCGTTGCGAATTGGCCGGGCAGTTGGTGTGGGAAGAAGTCAGCACCATGCTGGCGCGGCGTGTCACATCCGATAAGGGCTCCGGCAAACGGCCGATCATTGAGCGCGCTACACGCGATGCGGCACGCATTATTCATGAACAAACCATTGCCACCGTTGCCAACACCGGCAGGCGTTATGCGTTGGTATCCGGCGATTTTAATCCGATTCATTTGTTCGACCGCACCGCGCAAGCATTCCAGTTCAAGCAAACTGTGGCGCATGGCATGTGGTCATTGGCGCGCTGTCTAGGGTTGGCGGCCAACACCTTTGCGAAGGGATTCATCGAGATCGATGCGCAGTTTAAGTTACCTATCTACCTGCCCAGCGAGTTTGTATTTCGCAGCCAACGCGCCGAACAGGGCTGTGAACTATCGTTGACCACCCCAAAGGGCGATCGCCTCCATCTCATGGTTAAAGTTCGCCACCAAGGTGGACTGGGCTAGGGGATTCCACACTGGACTCCGCTGACCGTGAGGCGCTCAATACCCACGTAAATCAGCAATCGTCAACCGCTGCGCCGGTTGCCCAAGCGACCAGAGGAATACACCCATGTACCGCAAGATCCTGGTTCCCATCGACGGCAGCAACACTTCGATGCGCGGCTTGGACGAGGCCATGAAGCTGGCCAAGGACCAAGTCGCTCAGATTCGCCTGATTCATGTGATTAATGAGTTGATGGTGGTGGCCTCCTACGAGGGCACTATCTATTCCGGCGAATTAATTCAGGCGCTGCGCGAAAGCGGTCAGAAGGTGTTGGAAAACGCGCAGCAAAAAGTAGCTGCAGCCGGTATTCAGGTGGAGATTGAATTGTTGGAAGCGCATGGCGGCCAAGCAGGCCATGCCATCATCAAGGACGTCGAGCGTTGTCATGCCGATCTAATCGTGCTGGGCACACATGGTCGGCGTGGTTTGAGCCGCTTGGTCATGGGTAGCGATGCCGAGCAAGTGGTTCGTCAGGCGACTGTTCCGGTGTTACTGGTGCGCAACCCTGGAGACTAGGTAATTCTTAGGGGCGGTTCGCGAACCGCGCTTCAGCGAGATCTTGAACCGGCGCTTACACCCCCGTCACCCACACTCCCACGTGCAAGCTCGCACCGGGTGGGCCGAAAAACGACCCGGTGACTGGCGAAACAGATTCAGGTAAGCGCGCCACTGCTACCGCAATGTGCTTGGTGCCCACCACTTCGCCAATGGTGGGGTCGAAGCCCTTCCAGCCGGCGCCGGGCAAATACACTTCAGCCCACGCATGAGTGGCGCCAAAGTTCCAGCCTGATGCAGGCGCATGTAGATAGCCGCTGACAAAACGTGTAGCGAGTCCCAGCAAGCGGGCTGCTTCCATAAACAAGTTGGCAAAATCGCGGCAGGAGCCGGTGCCACGATGGAGCGTTTCGGCAGCCGTCTGCACGCCCGGTTCTTCACGCATTTGGTATGACAACGTTTGGTTGATGCCAACGCACAAGTTCAACAGCAGTGAATAGGTTTGTACCGGCTCACCAGGACGCCAGAATCGCTCCAGCCACTTGCGAATTGCGCTGCTCTCACTGGGTATTTGCGGCAGCAAGTAGGGCTGCAAGATGGCGCTGGCATCGGCTTCGTAAGTAAAGGGGTATTGCACAGCATGCTCGGCCACCACGAAGTCGAGCGGCCGTTCATCGAAGTGCTGCACGATGACTTCGCTAAGGATCGACAGTTGCGTGGTGCTTGCTTTGAAGCTGGCGATGGCGACTGAATTGTCGTAAGCGTCGCGCAACCAGTGCAGCGTGGCGGGCGGCGAGGTTTCCAACGTGGATGACTCGATGTGCAGCTCATGACCTTCGCGCGGCCTAAGCAGTAAGCGATGCGGCGCTAGTTGGACGGTACCGGCAAAGTTGTAGTACGTCCGATGCGTAATCTTCAGTCGGCGCATTCGGCTCAGAGAAATTGCGTGCCGGCGCGTCCGGCCTTTTTGGCTTTTTTCACTGCGCGTTTTTCTTCCAGGGATTTGGCAGGCTTTTTCTTGTCCTGCTTTTTCTGGTTCATTCCCTTACTCATGGGCGGTGCTCCTGTGGGGGTGGGTATTTATTGCCGTAGCGCCCGGAGGCGTCCGCGCAGCTTGGTCACTTCGGCAAGCAACTGTGTATTGGTTTCCTGCGCGCGCGACAACTGCCACCATAAAAAACCGATGGCGAAAACGAAAAGCAGCGTAAGAAAAATGAATAACACGGAGGGCCTTGGGCGAAGCAGTGGCGCGACAAGACGCGCTTAATGCGGCATTGGCAGTGTACTCCTAATATCCGGGTGGCAAGCGGCAATTGACGCGCTGCAGTCACGCCAACATGGGTATGTGCGGTGTCGGAGGTTTGCACCAAGTTGCAGTTTGTTCAGAAAGAGCGTTAATTGATTTTCCGTCGGCACGGCGGCCTCGATTAGGTCGTCTCACGGCATAGCGGAGGCGCCATGCAATCAACGAAACTGGTTAACCGGCGTGTTGTTCTCGGTGCCGCGTTGTTGAGTTTAGGCTGCCTGGTGAGCGCCTGCGGCGGCGGCAATTCTTCGGTGTCGTCTTCCTCGTCCTCGTCGGTCAACTCATCGACATCAAGCGGCTCTTCTTCTTCCACGACATCTTCGTCTTCGAGTTCGCTTGTCGGTCTGGATGCACGGCCGAGCAATACTTCCTGCTTGGCCTGGGCGCGCCCCACCGGCAATGACTCGATCAGTTTGGAACGCGTATTTGCGGGGTTGAGCTTCGATAGCCCCGTTGCCATGTTGCAAGCGCCGGGCGACAGCTCGCGCTGGTTTGTTGTGCAGCAGGGCGGCGTAGTGCGCAAGTTCGATAATGTGGCCAATCCCGTCGCCGGCAACTTCATTGATATCGACGCGCGTGTGGATTCCACCGGCAGCGAAATGGGGCTGCTCGGGATGGCGTTTCATCCTGGGTTTCCCACTACTGATTCGCGTGTGTTTCTGTCTTATACGGCCACGGTGTCCGGTCAAATCGTGTCGCGCGTTTCAGCATTCACCACGCCCGATACCGGACAAACGCTGGATCCCAATTCAGAGCGAATATTGCTGATCGTCAATCAACCGCAGAGCAACCATAACGGCGGCAATATTGTTTTTGGTAAAGACGGTTACTTGTATATCGGCTTGGGTGATGGTGGTGGCGGCGGCGACAATCACGGCACCATCGGCAACGGCCAGAATCTCAATACGATGCTGGGCAAGATGCTGCGCATCGATGTGGGTAACAGCACTGCGACCAACTACAACATTCCCGCCGGCAATCCTTTTCTTGGCAACACCAAATGCACGGCGAGTGGCGGCAGTGCGCCCTGTCCGGAAATTTATGCCTGGGGTTTCCGCAATCCCTGGCGTTGGAGTTTCGATAAAGCCACCGGCGAGTTATGGGTGGGCGATGTGGGGCAGAACGTGTACGAGGAAATCGACCA
>JANMSB010000492.1:0-2373 GCA_031388915.1 Pseudomonadota bacterium
GCAGGCAAGCGCCTGCTCACCGGCGAATCGTTGTTCACCACCATCTTTCACAACGAAAGCAATGGCAAACGTCGCGTCGCCTTCGCCGCGCCGTATCCAGGTCATATCGTGCCGATCAAGCTCAGCGACATTGGTGGCACGCTCATCTGTCAAAAAGACAGCTTCCTGTGCGCGGCCCGCGGCGTGTCGTTAGGCATTGCCTTCAACCAGAAAATGGGCACCGGACTGTTCGGCGGCGAAGGCTTCATCATGCAGAAGCTGGAAGGCGAGGGCATGGCCTTCGTGCATGCCGGCGGCACCTTGGCAGTACGCGATTTGAAACCGGGCGAGACAATTCGCATCGACACCGGTTGCGTCGTCGGTTTTCAACCTAGCGTCGATTTCGACATTCAATACGTCGGCAAGCTGAAGTCCGCGTTGTTCAGCGGCGAAGGCCTGTTCTTCGCCACGCTGCGCGGCCCCGGTCGCGTGTGGGTGCAGTCGCTGCCGCTGTCGCGTCTGGCTAATCGCATTATCAAGTCCGCACCGGCCGCCGGCGGTCGCTCGGTGGGTGAAGGTTCGCTGCTCGGTGGACTAGGTGGTTTGTTGGATGGGGATAACAACTAACTGATGGTAATGGCATTTCAGAGCGTTTCGACTCCGCTCAACGACCGGAATCCGGTCACTGAGCGGAGTCCCACGGGGATGACCTGCGGCCTTCGAAGTGTCTTTATCTGCGCAATTTTGCATACCGATAAAATTCGCTCATGACTGACTCCATCAAAGCCCTCATCTTCGGCCCCGGCCTGTCTACCTCCGGCGTATGGGGCTCACTCACCGTGCGCATCACCGGCGTTGAAGTCATCGTAGGTGAACAGACCCAACGCGCTGCACTCAACCAACTGCAACTGCGCGCAGTGGGCTTCGGCAAACCGGGTATTGAACTGGCATGGACTGAAGGCGGCGATGTCTGGGCTGCGCATGTGCTCGACCCCGTTGCCGCAACGCAATTGCTGGCTATGCCATTCATTGCCACCCTGCCACAGATGCAAGTTTTGAAATCAAAGCAGCGCAAAGGCAGCGCGGGCCGTGCAGTTGGCTGGTCGGTGCTGGGTTTGTTTGTGTTGTTCCCCTTGTTGTTATTAGCGCTGTTCTTCACCCAACTCGACCGCATTGCCGGTTGGGTGGCCGAGCAGATTCCCATTGAAGAAGAAACCAAGCTGGGACGTTCGTCATTCGAAAGCATGAAGGGCCAACTCAAGTTGCAAGACTCCGGTGCGGCCTTCGATGCCGTGCAAAGCATCGGCAAACGCCTCACGCAAGGCTCGAAGTACAGCTATGAATTTCATGTGGTACGGGACGACACGCTCAACGCCTTCGCCATGCCGGGTGGAATCGTTGTTGTACATACCGGGTTGATCAACGCTACCAAACGTCCCGAAGAACTCGCCGGCGTGCTGGCGCATGAAGTGCAACACGTGGAGCAACGTCACAGTCTGGAAGGCATGGTAAAGAATCTCGGTCTGCGCGCCGTGTGGGCGCTGGCCACCGGTGATCTTGGCGGCACGCTGGCCGGGCAAGCCGCAGTGCAGTTGACATCACTAAAATTCTCGCGCGATGCGGAGACTGAAGCCGATGACAAGGGCTTCGATACCTTGGTCAAGCAAGGCATCGATCCTTCCGGCATGACGGAGTTCTTCAAGACCATGAGTGAGAAGGCAGCGGATGCGCCAGCGGCGTTTTTATCTACGCATCCGTTGAGTGAGGATCGGCAGAGGGGGCTGGCGGAGAAGGTTGAGGGGTTACAGAAGAAAGAGTTTAAGGCGTTGGGGATTGAGCCTTGGCCGCCGGGCGTGGTTGAACCGTGATTCGTGTCGGCAACTACGGTGCAGTCAGTGCTTGCATGCGAATCTATTCCGGTGTTATCTAGTGGCAATACCGCACTGCGCTAGGGACGTACATGCCTACAATTTCAATGTTCTATGGCATTCTTATCCGAATGTTTTTCTACGATACGGATAAGCACCATATGCCGCATATCCATGCCGAATATCAGGGACAGGTGGCCGTGTACGCTATTCAAGATGGCGCTGTTTTGGCGGGCGAACTGCCGCCGAAGAAGCACAAATTGGTCGTTGCGTGGATTGAAATACATCAAGATGATCTGATAGCTGACTGGCAACTGGCGGTGGCCGGAAAAAAACCTTTCCAGATTCGAGGGCTAGACCAATGAATATCGTGGAAGTCATACCGAAAGAAAATTACACGCTCTACATCAAAACCGACGATGGTAGAGCGGGTCTGTTTGATCTACAGCCATACCTGGAATCAGAAGCCTTTGCACCGCTGCGCGATAGGCGTGAATTCGAACGGGTTCACAACGGCAAATACTTC
>JANMSB010000445.1:0-8899 GCA_031388915.1 Pseudomonadota bacterium
ATACGTTGACCATGCACGCCTTGGTGGGCACATCACGCTCCAGCTTCAATAGCACCGGTCTGTTGATTGAGTTCAATGCGGTTGATCGTGACGGCTTTATTTATGATGAGCGATCTGGCGGTGACATGCCGATCATGCAGCTGGGCTTCGATCCCACCAGTGTCAGTAATTGGGATACGGTAAAAGGTTTGTCCACCATTCGTATATTCAAGTACAAAACCGTCAATACCTTCGACACTGGCAAGCTGGACTTCGCGTGGAAATTTGCCGACTCCATGACCTTGAATGCCGGTGCTGCCTTCCGGCGTTATACCTTTGAAGGGTCTCAGGGCCGTCGCACTGCAGCCATTGAAGCCGTCAATCCCACCGCACAAGAAGCCGGTGTGAGCCTTGCTTCACTGGGGAAGACGGTGTCGTTCGGTGAAGGCCTGAATGTATCGCCAGGCACGCCGACCAGTTGGTTTGCACCGAGCTGGGACGCCTTCAAGTCGGCCTTTGACTTCACCTGCAATTGCATCAATAAATGGGGCGATTGGCGGGCGCCGGAAGTGGCGGGCAGTACCAACAAAGTAGTGGAAACCGACACCGCGGCTTATGCCGAGCTGGCCTTCGACTTTGAACCGAATGGCCATAAGCTATTCGGTAACGTTGGTCTGCGTGTGGCCAAAACTGATGTGGATTCAAGCGGCAAGGTGCCGACAGCGGGCGGCACGACGCTCGTGACCGTCAACAACAAGTACACCGATCCACTGCCGTCGTTGAATGTGGCCTATGAAATTGTGCCGGACCTGTATACCCGCTTTGCCTTTGCCAAGGTGATGGCGCGGCCGTTGCTGGTTAATCTCGCGCCTAACGGTACATTCGTCACGACCTGTACTGCCGGTGGCGGTGGACTGTGCGCCAGCGAACCGGGCATCACTGTGGGCAATCCAAAGCTGGATCCGTTTAAGGCCAACAACTATGACCTGAGTCTGGAATGGTACTTTTCAAACGAGGGCTTGTTGGGTGCGGCTTATTTCTATAAGGACATTCTTAATAATCCGCAAACAGTACGTAGCAGTGGCCTGTTGTCGGAAGCCCTTGATAGCGATATCTACAGTAACTATGTGGCGTCACTCACCAATGCGCCGCTGATCTCGCACATTAACAACAATGGCACGTTCACCATCACGCAACAGCGCAATGCACCCGGCGGCTACATCCGTGGCTACGAGCTGACTTATCAACAGCCATTCACCTTCCTGCCCGCCCCCTGGAGCAATTTCGGCGTACAGGCCAACTACACGCATTTGGAGTCCAGCCTGGCCTACATCATCAACGCCAACACCGGCGAAACCCGCACGGCGCCGTACCTTAATGCGTCGCCGGAGGCCTACAACGCCACGCTGTACTACCAGGCGAAGACTTGGGAGGCGCGCGTGTCTGGTGCCTTCCGCAAGGAGTACATGCAGCTCTTTCCGGTGTCGACAGGCACCTGCATGCCTGGCCTGACCACCAATTCAGGTGCGGCCTGCAACAGTCCGATCATGGCGGATTTCCGTGCTGTAAAAGACAATATGCAAATCGATGCCTCATTCAGCTACGACATCAATGATCACTTCAGTGTGTCGCTGGAGGGGCAGAACCTGTTGAATGAAACCACCCAAAAGTGGGTGTACCAGGATGTTCAGTTGTCGCAGCAGTACGCCAGCACTGGCCGCATCTATGCTGCGGGCGTGCGCATCAAGCTTTGATGGTGTCTCGGACTAGCCGGCGATTATTTGATCGCCGGCTTTTCTGTTTAGCGACACCGCGATGGATACGACCTGTGTTTCAGGCGAGTGTTGGGTGGTGCGACATTGTTAGTGCGTGGTTACCGTTGGCTTAAATTGTTGCTGATGTGGTTTGCCGCTCAGGCATTCATCACTACGCATGCACTGCCGGCATTCCCGGGCGCCGAAGGTTTCGGTGCCCAGACGGTTGGCGGACGGGGCGGGCGCGTCATACAGGTTGTCACGCTGGCTGATAGTGGTCCTGGCTCGTTACGTGCTGCGCTGGAAGCAACCGGCCCGAGAACTATTGTGTTTCGGGTGGCAGGCACCATCGCGTTGAAAAGCGAACTCAAAATTACTTATCCCCACGTCACGATTGCCGGCCAGACCGCGCCGGGTGACGGCATTACTCTGCGAGATCATGCGCTGGTGATTGCGGCCGATGAGGTCGTTGTGCGTTATCTGCGCGTTCGCCTGGGTGATGAAAGTAAGGCCGAAAGCGATGCAATATCGGTCAATGCCGGTAGTAACATCATTCTGGATCACGTCTCGTCTAGTTGGTCAGTCGATGAAACGCTGTCCGTATCGCAGCGCCGACAGCCGAAGGTGTTGCCGCTGGATCGCGTTACTGTGCAGTGGTCGTTGATTGGCGAGTCGCTGAACGGCTCTCTACATAGCAAGGGATCTCACGGCTACGGTAGTTTGATCCGCGGCTCGTATGGTGCACGCTACAGCTTCCATCACAATCTTTGGGCACACCATCGTGCGCGCATGCCGCGTCCCGGCAATTATGAAAATGCCAGCGACGATCCACAGGGGCCGTTGATGGATTTTCGTAACAACGTCTTTTACAACTGGGGCGGTAGTTACTCTGGGTACAATGCGGACCAGGACGCCGTGGCGCGCTACAATTTCATAGGCAACTACTATTTGCGTGGGCCAGACTCCAAAGCAGGATCCGTGGCATTCGAAGAGAACAACCGCGGCGCGCGTGCATTCTTTGCCGACAATTGGATGGATGGCGCCAAGCCTTCAGATCCCTGGTCGCTGGTGCGAATGAAGGTGGCCAGTCCGCAGCATCGTGCCAGCGCTGCCTTCACGGTCGATCCTATTGAGACAGAGTCCGCCGACGTTGCTTACCAGCGTGTATTGTCGAAGGTGGGCAGCAGCTGTGTTCGAGATAGTGTTGATGCGCGTATTGTCGCGTCCGTGCGCGAACGCACAGGCGCCCTTATTGATAGCCAAGCCCAAGTCGGCGGTTGGCCAATCCTGAAAACCGGCGCGCCGTATGGCGATGCCGATCAGGACGGCATGAGCGATGAGTGGGAACGTAAGCATCGGCTTAATCCACATGATTTACGTGATGCGGTGTTGGTACGCGATCAACAAGGCTATACCCATCTTGAGTTGTTCTTGAACAATCTGGCGCTGCGCTGCCAGTCTGCTGTAGATGTCGTGCATGAATAAAATCAATCGTCGTGATGCCTTCAAGACACTGAGCGCCAGCGCGCTATTGGCCGGGGTGCCTGCTGCGATTGCTTCGGCCGCTCCGGTCGTCGCGACGACTGCAAGCTGGACACGTGGCATTGAAGGTCAGCGGCGTGCCGATCTTGGCAACGGCACGTTTCTCAATCCAGTGCTGGCAGGGGATCATCCAGATCCATCCATACTTAAAGATGGTGCCGACTACTACCTGACCTTCTCCACGTTTACCGGTTATCCGGCACTGCTGATCTGGCACTCGCAAGACCTGGTGAACTGGCAACCACGTAACGCAGCGCTACACACCAATGTGGGTTCTATCTGGGCACCGGAACTGTGTCGTCATGCGGGACGTTACTACATCTATTTTGCGGCCAAGTTTCCGCAACACAATTCCATCTATGTGGTCTGGTCGGACCATATCGATGGTCCTTGGAGCGAGCCGATTGATCTGGGCTTGGCGCAGCATATCGATCCCGGTCACGCTGTGGATGAAACGGGAGGCCGCTGGTTGTTTCTCAGTGGTGGTGATCGTATTCGCTTGTCTGATGATGGATTGAAAACACAAGGTTCGATTGAGCATGTCTACACTCCATGGCGTTATCCGGTGGAGTGGGATGTTGAAAGCTTTTCGCCTGAAGGTCCGAAGATCACACGGCGTGGCGATTATTTCTATCTGATTACTGCCGTAGGTGGCACTGCAGGCCCCCCTACGGGACATATGGTGATTGCAGCGCGTGCCAAGTCACTGCATGGTCCTTGGCAAGATCACCCGCGCAACCCATTGGTGCGCACACAATCCAACAATGAAAAGTGGTGGTCGCGTGGCCATGCCACTTTGATGGAAGGCCCTGCCGGCGACTGGTGGACGGTGTATCACGGTTATGAAAACGGTTACTGGACCTTGGGACGGCAAACATTGCTGGCGCCGGTCACGTGGACCAAGGATGGCTGGTTCGAAATCGGTGGTGGTGATTTGTCACAGCCGCTGCGCAAACCGAAGGGCGGCACGCCATCGGCACACGGCATGGCCCTATCCGATGATTTCACGCAGGATCGTTATGGCCGACAATGGCAGTTCTTTGATCCTGAACCCGATGAGCGAAGCCGCATGGCATTGCAGGACGGTGCCCTGTTGTTGCAAGCGTCGGGCAACTCGCCCCGTGATTCGTCGCCGCTGCTGATCATCGCCGGCGATCAGGCATACGAAATTGAATGCGATATCGAGATTGATGCCGATACGCGCGCCGGATTGTTGTTGTTCTACGATCATCAGTTGTATTGCGGACTTGGCTTCGATGCGCGCAACTTCGTTACGCATCAATATGGCCTTGAGCGAGGTCGCCCAGCCCATCACCATGGTCAGCGCCTTCGTATGCGCTTGCGTAACCAACATCACATCGTCAGCTTTCACCTCAGTCAGGAGGGAACTAAGTGGCAGCGGTTTGATCGCGGCATGGAGGTGTCCGGTTATCACCACAACGTTCGCGGTGGCTTTCTGATGCTCCGGCCGGGGCTGTATGCGGCGGGTAGCGGCATGGCCAGGTTCCGAAATTTCCAATACCGAGCGCTGGGTTGAATAAAACGTTAGCAGTCTGTTTGCTGAATTGGCTGGTGATAGGGGTTGCCAGTGCAGAATCGTTACATGTGGCACATGATGTGCGCGCTGATTATCAAACGATTCAAGCAGCCATTGATGCGTTGCCGGAACAGGGCGGCGAGGTGCTGATTGCGCCCGGTACTTATCGCGAGAAGCTCACAATCGACAAGCAGGGCGTGCGTCTACGTGGCGAAGGCAAGGCGGCATACGCTACCGTCATTGTCTTTGGCGACAGTGCACTGAGCGCAGGCGGGACAGCCAAGTCATATACAGTCCGGGTATCTGGCGATGATTTTCAGGCGCGCAATCTCACTATCCAGAATGACTATTGGTTGCAGCCCGGACGGCCACCCTCACAGGCGGTGGCATTGGCGTTGACCGGAGATCGTGCGGTGTTAACGCAGGTGCGCCTGCTGGGTCATCAGGACACCTTGTATGCCAACAAGGGCATCGGTGGGCGGATGGCGCGACAGTATTTTTCGGACTGTTACATTGAAGGCCATGTGGATTTCATTTTTGGTAACGCCAAGGCTTTCTTTGAGCGTTGTGAGCTGCATGGCCTTGCACACCCGGAAGTCATGTACACCGCACAGAGTCGCAATGCAGCTGATGAAGATAGTGCCTATGTATTCGATCATTGCTTGCTGACAGCGGAAGCGGGGGCCGGTCAAATCACGCTGGGCAGACCGTGGCGTCCTTATGCGCGCGTAGTGTGGTTACATGCGGATATACGCGCGTCGGTTATGCCGGCAGGGTGGCGTGACTGGCATCCCGGTGAAACCAATTCACTGCCCACCACCTACTATGCGGAGTATCGCTCCACCGGGCCGGGCGCCAACGCGCAGGCGCGCACGCCTTTCAGCCATCAACTAACTGATCGCGAAGCGGAGCGCTGGATGCTGAGTGAGTTTTTTGAACATGACACCGACTGGATCAAGCAGGTCGTGCAATGACCCCAAAATGCTGAGTGTTGCGTTGTGGTTCTTCACGCTGCTGACGTCGAACGTGATTGCGCAGAGTTTGCCAATGGATGCGCTTACTGAAACGGACAAGCAGGCGCGCGCCGCCATCAAGCCGGTGCGCGCCATGAAGATCATTCTCGTCGGCGACTCCACCACGCAAGTGGGCAGCGGCTGGGGCGGCGAGTTCTGCGCCCGACATACCATCTCCATGCTCACCTGCGTCAACCTCGCTCGTGGCGGACGTTCGACCTTCAGTTATCGCGCGGAAGGTTCATGGCAACTGGCGCTGAATGAAGCCCGCACGCCGGGGTTTTCCAGTGTGTACATGCTGATCCAGTTTGGTCACAACGATCAGCCGGGCAAGCCCGGACGATCCACTGATTTGCAGAAAGAGTTTCCCGCCAACCTGCGTCAGTATGTTGCCGAGGCGCGCGCTGCAGGTGCCATCCCGATATTGGTGACGCCGTTGACGCGGCGTAGTTTCAAGGCAGGCCGATTGCAGGATGATCTGAAGCCGTGGGCGGATAGCGTCATCTCGGTTGCTATAGAAACAACAGTACCATTGGTGGATTTGCATGCGACGTCAGTCAGTGCAGTGCAAACCATGGGACCAGTGGCGGCACTCACCCTGGCGCAAGCCGCTGCGCCCCTTGACGTGATCGTAGTGGCCCGGACCGGTACGACTGTTGCTGCATCCAAGTCGGCTAGTAGTAGTTCTGCGGCGACTGCATTTGATACACCATCTGTGGACCGGGTTGTATTTGATTACTCGCACCTGGGGCCGAAAGGTGCTGAGCTGTTTTCTGCCCAGGTGGCGGAGGGACTGATTCGGGCTGTGCCGGAGCTGGCACCGGTGATCTTGCGTTAGTTCTACTGGGTTAGAAAGCGCTGAGTAGTCACGCAAAGAAAGATTTCTCGCTGTGCTCGAAATGACAGCAACTGATTACACTGCGCTTGCTTCGCGCGCACTTCAGCGTTGTACTGAAGAATTCGTCTGGTTACGCTGCTGTTCAATTTCCTCAACGCTGGCCAGATTAAAGTCGCCGACGATGGTGTGCTTGATACATCCGGCGGCCAACGCAAATTCCAGTGCGGCACGCTCGTCGGCACCATTCAATAGTGCATGCAGGAAGCCCGCAGCAAACGCGTCGCCGGTGCCAATGCGATCCACAATGGTCTCAATATCTACCGCAGGCAGTTCCAGTAGCTGCCGATGGCTGCGCAGCCGCGCGCCCAGCGCATGATGCGATACGGAGTGTTCGGTGCGCTGTGTGCAGACGATGAATTCCAGTGCTGGAAATTTAGCCAGCGCCGCTGCGCTGAGATCATCAAAGGCACTAGCTGGTGTGTTGCCGGGTGCTTCATTGCCCAGAATCAACGCCAGTGACCGTGCATCGGCAAACAACACATTGGCATGGCTGGCGCACTGATTCAGCACGCGTCCCGCATCGCCATTCCATGTCTGCCAGAGTCGCGCGCGATAGTTACAGTCGAATGAAGTCTTGATGCCGCGACTGCGTGCAGTTTGCAGGTATGACTGTGTCAGCGTTGCCAGTTTTCCACTGAGTGCAGCCGTCACCCCTGATGTATGCAACCAGTCATAGGTGTGTAACGTAGTCTCGGGCGGTAATTGTGTGGCTGCAGATTCTGCAAACGCTGATCCGGCGCGGTCATAGGTTACTTGTGCCGAGCGACGTCCGACACCAGTCTGCAGAAAATACAAACCCATGCGACCGGGGCAGGTGAGCACACGGCTGGTGTCAATGCCATGTTTTTGCAGTTCCGAATGTGCCCGCCGGCCTAAGGCATTATCTGCAAGCACGCTGATCATGCTGGCGGCATGTCCGGTACGCGCCAGTGCTACGGCGACATTGGCTTCGGCGCCGCCGATATACACATCCAGCTGCGTTGCCTGATCTAGCAACAAGTGATCGGGCGTGCTGAGCCGGATCAGAATCTCGCCGAAGCACGCAATGCGCTGTGATGTCATAAGGTTTGTCCGGCTTCAATGTAATAGTGTTGGCTCGTCACGGCCTGTCTATTTCGTGCTGGATTTGCGCGCCATGGTTGTCAGATCCCATTCGTCTGGATTGAACGCCTGATGGGTCTCGGCGTAATGCGGATAACCACCAACCTCGCTTTCGTTGTTGATGATTTCGCCACGGCCTTCAATGGTGTCGGCGACGATTCGCGCATCGATGGCATCGCGCTGCCAAGGGCGCGCACCGGCATTGCGAATCACGCTGTCTTGCACTTGTTTGGCAGGAATGGGCGTGACATCGCTGGGCAGGCCAGGCTGCTTGAGCGGCAACACTTGCGCGGTTGCCGACGTGGTGTAACTGCCTTGCAGCGGCAGCGGACGACCGATGCGATCCACCGCAATGTTGTCCTTGGCAAACAATTCGAGATTGCCGGAGCCGCCCAATTCCACCAGTGCCAGATCGTTGCCGGTCGAAGGACCAGCGCGCAGCACATTGCCGATCAACGTCATTTTGCCGTTCTGATACGGATGTGAGCCCCATTCCTCCGCGATCAAATTGTAGTGCACCGCACGTTGGCCCGGATTGTAGATAAGGTTATTGATCACCGCGCCATGTACACCGCCTTTGAACAGCGGGCTGCGCTCATAATTATGCGCATACAAGTTGCCGATGATCAGAATGTCGGTGACGTTGTCGTGGATCAGGCTGCCCTTGGAGTGTTCACCCTTGCTATGCGTGGCGCGCGCCAAGCCTTCGGCAATGATGTTGTTGCTGAAAGTGATCCGATGCGACGTGCCGGCCCGCCATTCCTCAACCGTATTGCCGGTGAAACGCGGCCCGGACGCCGACAAGTTTTCATCAATCGCCCAGGTCAACGAACAGTGATCGACGATGACGTTGTACGCACCGGCCTGTGTCGAAATCGTATCCGGTTCCCAACCCTTGCGCGGTTCCGCGTCCGCAGCGCCGGTGCGAATGCGGAGGTGTTGGATCACCACATCATGAGTGTTGATATCCAGGCCGGTGCGTATCAAGGTGATGCCGGGTGCGGGTGCGGTCTGTCCGGCAATCGTGACAAACGGTTCACGCAGTTTGAGCTCGGTACGTTGCAAGTCTATGACG
>JANMSB010000452.1:0-2765 GCA_031388915.1 Pseudomonadota bacterium
CCGCGCCAGGCAGCTTGAGCACCTTGCCTACCGTCACGCGATAAGGCTGACGCAAGCCATTGAGCTTGGCCAACTGCTGCGTGCTCACGCCGTACTTGCTGGCGATGCCCGATAACGTCTCGCCTTTACGCACGCGATGGCTTTGATCCGCCACCTGTGTCGAGGCAGTCGCAGCAGCCGGCAAACTAGCCAACGCAGTGCGATCCGCTCCGCCCGGCACACGCAGCTCAAAGCCCGGAGGAATGCGCTTGCTGCCAGTCCACACCGAGGCCATCAGCGATGGATTCAATTGCTTGAGCGTGGCCGTATCCACCTTCAACGACTTGGCCAGCGCTGGCATGGAAGTGAACGTCTTAATCGGCATCACCTTGCTGCCATCGGCAGGGTGCAGATCAATGCCGGGGAAATACTTTTTCGGATTGCCGTCGATTTCCAATGCCGCCAGGAAGCACGCATAGAAGTTGCGCGAGGCAAAGCCAAAGCTCTTGCTCTGGTAACGCTGCACGATCTCGCCGATATCGTCGGTGCCCAGTTGTGTCTTGGCACGGCGCATACCGCCGGGGCCGTGGTTGTAGGCCGTCACCGCCAATGGCCAGCTCTGCACCACAGCGTAGTTCTGCTTCAAGAAGTTCGCAGCAGCCACCGAGGCCTTGTACGGATCGAGCCGCTCATCCACCACATTGTCGATGCGCAGGAAGCGCTTGCCGGTGCTGCGCATGAACTGCCACATGCCCGCTGCGCCCACCTTGGAATAGGCATAGGTGTTGAACGACGATTCCACATGCGGCAGCGCCGCCAGTTCCTCCGGCAGGCCCTGGCGCTTGAAGATGTCCTGGATTTCCTCGCGCCACGCGCCGGAGCGCATTAGGCCTTCCTTAAAACGATCCGCCTGACCCAACTGAAACCGCACCCGATCCGTCGCCGCGGCAAACTCGCTGCGTCGAGTGTCTTCCGGCCAGGCATCGCGCACCCGTTGCTCATCCTTGGATAAGTCGTCGTCGCCCGCGGCCAATTTGCGCAGCGTCTTTTGGACAAAGGTCTTTTCAGCCTCGATTCGCTTGGAACGAGCGGTGCCGTTGATGCCTGCAGGAAACTCCATGACGCCATACACCACATCCAGCCGCGTATCGTCATGAATAAAACCGCCGGTGGTGTCGACCTCGGTGTACACCCGCGTCCAGAACTTCACCGCCGGTTCCAACGCCGTTGGTCGCACGAAGGGATGATCCTGGCCCTGCGCATGCGCCACCGATAACGTCAGCAGACTCAGTGCAAATAGCCAGGCACGCAGCAAGGAAACACGGGGCATCGTTGGGCTCAATCGAAGTGGTGGAACAGGTTCATTGGAAGGCGCGCAGTTAACCGGTTGAACGGCGCAAAGGCAAGGCTATGTAAACAACGACACCCTGACTGTGCCGTCGTTCACAGGCGCTGGGATTCGGGTTTGGGCGCAGTGTTTTCGGCGGGACAAGCAAGTAGGCTGGGATTTCATTCCGGCTTACAGGTTCAGTGATGATCGAGCTCCGCAATCCATTTCAGTGCCGCCCAAACCTCCGGATAGAAACCTTGTCGAATAAAGCGGTGACGCCACGCATGCATGACTGCGCCTCATAAACGCGCTTGCCGAGGGCGGTAGCTGAATGCAATGCGACTGCGAATGGAGATAAATGTAAAGTCAGGCGATTGCGGAATTAAGGCGTTGTTAGGCTTGCTACTGTTGGGCAGGAGCAACTGGTATGTTTTCTCGGACCATCCTGGACACAGGACAATGGAAGGTATCCGCCGGCGCGTTTGGCATGGGTGCAGTGCGGGCGACTAATCAAGCGCGCGATAGCGTCATCGCTACGGCTACGGAGAAGCAATACTTCATGCAAGTGCTACAAGCCTTGCGTCAGGCGGGCGTGCCTATCACCTCGAATTCCCCGGTGGCGGTTGCGATGGTCACCGACTTCGCCAAAGCCATTCATCAGCGGTTTCGGCGCTCAACTACTGGTGGCGGTTTCGCCTATACGCTGTTCTTCTCCACCTTCTCGCCCGAAGAGACTGCGCGAAAATACATTGAAAAGGCTCAAGAGCAAACTGAGCGCTAAAACGACGGCGTGATTTGTCGGTCAAGTAGCATGACCGGACCCCGCACAATCGCCGCTGTCTTGACGTTTATAAACGCTGTCCCGTCGCGGATCAGTGCTAAATTCGTTCTCATTGGTTCGGCCTATCCGAACCGGCAGGCAGAGGGACTTGCCGCCCAAACAAATCCACCATCCGTCACCAGCCGAGGCATTACTTATGAAACGCTTACTTGCAACGGGTTTGCTAACTTCATTGCTCACCTTGCCGGCATGGGCTGCACTTAATCAAGGCGATGCCGCACCGGATTTCACCACGCAGGCGTCACTGGCCGGCAAGGCCTTTAGCTTCTCACTGCAAGCGGCGCTGAAGAAAGGCCCGGTCGTGGTGTACTTCTATCCTTCCGCCTACACCGGCGGCTGCAACTTGCAGGCGCGCACCTTTGCCGTCAACAAGGAAAAATTCGATGCCGTCGGCGCGAGTATCGTTGGTGTCTCGATGGACAGCATTGCACGCCTCAATGATTTCTCCGCTGATCCCGAATACTGCGCAGGAAAAATCGCGGTGGCTTCGGATGAAAAGGGCACCATCGCCAAGAGCTATCAACTGAATATCAGACCCGCCATGGAAACCGCCAAGGATTCGCGCGGCATTGCCATTGACCACGCATTCGCCGAGCGCACCACATTCATCGTGAC
>JANMSB010000471.1:0-4549 GCA_031388915.1 Pseudomonadota bacterium
GAATCCCTATCACTTCAAACGCCACACCGGCGGTTCCAGCTCCGGTTCCGGCGCGGCTATTGCGGCCAACTTCGCGGTGCTATCGGTGGGTACGGACACCAGCACCTCGGTGCGTGGGCCATCGGCTTACAACGGCATCGTTGGGCTGCGTCCCACCACTGGATTGATTTCCCGCGATGGCGTTGCACCGAAGAATCTTAACTATGATTCGGCGGGACCGATGGCGCGTACGGTAACTGACGTAGCACAGATGTTATCCGTGATCGCCGGACCGGACGCTGCAGATCCTGTCAGTCTGCCAGTGTGGGATGAAATCAAACGCCGGCATGCTAATGCCTTGATGGCCAATAGCACGCGCCTCGACTACACGCGTTTTCTCACTACCAACGCACTGCGTGGCGTGCGCCTAGGCGTGGTGCGTGATTTCTTCGGTGGTGACCCTGAGATCGATGCGCTGGCGGAAGCCGCACTCACCAAAATGAAGACGTTGGGCGCAACCTTGGTGGAGATCAAACTCGACCAAGCATTGCTGGATTCACTGCTTAACGAGGGCGGTCGCAAGATGCGACGCATCGGCGACTACCGCTTCAAAGCCGATTGGGAAATGTATTTATCGACGCTCGGACCGAATGTTCCCAAGAGCGTCGCCGAGTTTGTGCGCATCTACGAAACCGAAATCATGAAATCACCGCTACCCGTGGAGGCCAGCGTGATGAATCTGCTCAAGACTTCGCTCACCACAACAACCGACGATCCCGCCTACAAAGAACTCATTGAAAAAATTCTGCCCGGCGCCACGCAGGCAAAGCTGAAATTGTTCGAGCAGTATCAAGTTGAAGCGCTGGTATTTCCCTACTTCAGCAGCTTTGCGCCGCCGATCAGCAATCCGGCCTACAAGATAGACGATCCCAGCTTCGTGAAGTCCGATAAACCGCAACCTGCCATTTTTTCCGGCTACAGTTCGGTGGGTTTCCCCTGCCTGGTGGTGCCCATGGGTTTCGGTTCGCAGGGTCTGCCCATGGACATCGCTTTCTTCGGCAAGCCTTATGAAGAAGCCAAGTTGATCGGCTTCGGTTATGCCTACGAACAAGCTAGCAAGTTACGTAAGCCGTCGCCGTTGGTGCCGCCACTCGCTGGGGAAACACTTTAATTCGGCGTTGTTGATCAAGCGGGCGAATGACTACCGACGCATTCGCAGACATCACCGAGCAACTGGACGAAACTCCTGATCTGGAAACATGCTGGCGCCAAACTCCAGCGTGGGCACCTTGATCACAACCGTCGCCTTCTTCAACAACACATGACAGACGTTGCATCCGTCGGTGAGACGTTGATAGGCTGCTGCAAATTGTGCGTCGTCGTTTGCCGCGATCGCCTTATCCAGATCCGCAATCGGCGTTTGGATCATGGACGCGTTCAGTGCGGCGGTATCGGTTGAGCTGTAGATCGGAATGGTCCTCGCCACACGCGTGAAAGCGCCGCGAAGCTCGCCGAGTACGTAAGCCGCATACGGCCAATTCTTGTACTGCCCCGCCAATCCCAGCTTGATATGCCGAGGTTGCACCGTCATGGTCATGAGATCGCTCATACTCGGATGATAGTCGGGAACCGGCGGTGCGGCAGTCGTCGTTGCCGCCGGCGCAGTGGGTGCATCCGCAGCCGTTGCGATGCTGGTGAAGACGCACGCATCCAGCAGAACCATCGCGATCAGATATTTTTTCATGAGCTTTGTTCCTTACTGATGCTCTGTCAAGAGATCATCGCGTAGCAGTACGGCAATACATCTATTTTCCCACCGGCCCAAACGCTGCCGGTGGCTTACGGTGTTTGGTAGCGGCTTCGTAGATAGAAGCCACCTTGATCAGCATCGGCTCTTCGCCGATACCTGCCCAAAAGGAAATGCCAACCGGCATAGGCGTGTGAGTGGTGGTTTGGGCAGTTTCGTTAGCAACGTTGATGTAGTCATCCTTCTTATCGTTCAACGCATACTGTGGTTCATAGATCACACTATTGAAACCGGCGGGTACCGTGAGTTCGGGAATACCCAAGTCGGCACTAGTAGGAAAGCGGCCTGCAGGGCGATTGTTAACGGTTGGCTGACCGGCATAACCAATCTTGGCCGGCGGCACCGTGGTCGTGGGATTCACCAGCACGTCAATCTTGTTCTGCTGCATCACCTTGTTAACCACCATCCGCATCGCATCGCGCATCTTCACGCGCTGGGTAATGCCTGCGGACTGAATATCCAGTTTGTTTTCCCAGTTCTTCATCGCCACGGTCCGATCGGCGGTGTAGTACTTGGCGTTGGCGTTCAATGTGGCCCAATCCTTCACGATGACATCGCCGCGCTCTTGCAGATATTGCGCAAGATGCAAACTGAAGCTAGCGGTGGACGGCGAACTGTTCACCGTGCGAATGTTGAGCCTGTCCGCCACCGGCGCGAGACCCAGCGAGGCTTTCACCAAGTAGTCACGCTTGCTGATGTCGTAACCCGGCACCTCGAAGGTGTATTTGTCGCCGGTCTTCTGCGCCAGGTACTCCGGCATGTGCAGCGGTAGTATTTCCATCAGCGCCTGCTGGAAGGTATAGGTCATATCCACAATCTCGGGATCGTTCGGATACAGCGGATCTTTAGATTCCACCAATTCCGCGCCCAGTTGATCGCGCAACACTTTCTTGATTTCGGCATCGATCATGTCGCTGACGGCGCGATCGTTCGCCGCGTGCTTGACCATGTATTCGCGCACGATGCCGATGCGAATGCCGGCCAACGGCTTGCTGCCTTTCTTCACATCGTTTGTGGCAAACGATGCATAAGGTTGCGCAGGCACCAATGCCTTGGGTAGCGCGCTGTACATATCGCGCGGATCGAAATAGCCGCGCTCAGGATCTTTCAGCGCATCAAGCACACTGGCCGAGTCCTTCACATACTTGCAATTGATACCAGCGCGGTCCAAGTAAGGGTCGGCGCCAATCGCACCACCATAACCCATCAAGCCCTTGGTGGTGACAAACCCCACTACGCCATTACGCCACGCCGGCTGGCGGCAAGAGCCACCGGTCTCTTCGCAAATGGAACACATGGCCAAGTTTGCGCCCACCGACACTGCCGAGCCGGAACTTGACCCGCCAGTTTCGCGTTCGGTGTCATAGGGATTACACGAACTACCACCCCAGGTACTGCGCGCACCGGCCCCGAATTCTTGAGTAGCAACTTTGGCACCACCGCCAGGATTGCCCGCGCCGCCGTTGTACTCGGATAAATTGGCCTTGGCGTAAATGATGGCGCCCTTGGCGCGCAACTCAGCCACCAGGGTGGAATCCTTGGGTGCGAAATCCATCGCGTACTTCACATCAGCGCCACCGGTGGTGCGCATATCGGTGGTGTCGAATACATCTTTGAATGAGAAAGCTACGCAGTACATCGGCAGCTTCTGCAAGTCCGGCTTGCGGCCGTACTTGGCATCTAAGATCGCTGCATATTCCAATGCATCAGGTTGCTGACGGAAGGCTTCGCATGCGGGTGGCGCGTCGGCAGGCAGTGGTCCGGTAGAGGGATGCGCGTCCAATGTGCCCTTGCAAGTGACTGAACGTTCACCACGAATATTCAGCGTATTCATTGCACCCAACTGACCCACATTCGGCACACCAACCAACATGCCAAATTGCTGCTGCACTGTTGTATCGGACGCCATGGGCTCCATGCGACCATATTCGATCGGCATACCCTGGTATTGATTGAAATTCGGCAGCACTTTGTCCGCCGCCACGGTATCGGTCGGAAACGTCAATGGTTGTCCGGCACGCACGGTTCCGAGTGTCGAGGCGATAGGCAATCCATCCTTGGTTACCAGCTTCGTGCAAGTGCCGTTGTAAGCACGCGCCCGGTCGACATATGCCTGCACGACTTGTTTACAAGTGGTGCGACCTTGTTGGATGGCTAGATGGACATCCTCGATGCTGGCCTCTTCGATTTGGAACGGCGCCTTCGCTGCTAGCGCCAAACTGGACGCGAAAACAAACAACAAGCTCGCGATACCGAAGCCATAGGTGTATCGCCGCAAAGTCCAACCAGGCATGCTCACTCCCATCTACTTGGCACTGTTCACGACAAGCGGAACAGCTTATGTGTGAAAGACGGAGTGAGTCGCGAACACCCTATGGTTTAGCTCAATCGAAGTGATACACCGCCGAGAAATTAGGGCGGATTGTGAGTTTCAAGAAACTTCACTACCGCCTGCAACATCTGTAAGCGCGTCTCAGCTTTCGACAGCCAATGGTCTTCGGATTTCAGTTTCACAAACTCGTAGGGCTTGCCGGCTTTCTTTAGAGCGTTGGCCATGATCTGGCTTTGCTCGAAGGGCACTACGCTGTCGTTATCGCCATGGATAAGCAAGATGGGGCTTTTAACGCGATCCGCATGGGTGGCCGGGGAACGCTCTATCAGCACAGGATCCCCTATATTGGCGCCCCCCACGTAACGCAAATTGAATCGTAGCGACATACTATCCCCACCAACATCCCAGAATTTCTCGACCGTTCCTTGAAG
>JANMSB010000499.1:0-4314 GCA_031388915.1 Pseudomonadota bacterium
CTTGCGCATGACATTCTCGCCCGCCGGCGAACGACAAATGTTGCCCATGCACACAAACAGTATCGACGTGATCGGCGTTGGCGATGCAGGCATATGAGGAACATCAATATCAGTGGGATGTTGACCGCCAATTTAGCGCAGTTCGGCCGCATCCGCCTCACTAACAGTTGCCTGTTAAGCATCTATCATGCGGCAGCGCCGGCTCGACAGTTACGCGCACAACAGAGATACTTGCCAAAATAAACGAAGGCGCAGATACAGACGCCAACAAATGGAGCAACGATGGGACGCGAAAATCAACATATGCTCAGGGCGTGGGTCGGCGTACTGCTGTGCTTGTGGATGTGCGTGGCGCAGGCGGATTGGTTACCGGTCAGCCCCGAAGAACTGGCGCTGCGGTCAGAACCTCTGGCGCCGCAGGCTCCAGCAATTTATCTCTATCGCCAAGTTGATCGTGACGACGACACCTCGTTGGTGCGCGTCTACAATCGCATCAAAATTCTCACGGAAGAAGGACGCGACCAAGCCAACATCAAAATCAACTATCGCAAAGATCGGCAGCGAGTGCGCGGCATAGAAGCACGAACCATTCGACCGGATGGCAGCATCGTCGAGTTCACCGGCAGCCCGTATGACCAGACGCTCGTCAAGGGACAGGACCATACCTATTCGGCAAAAGTGCTCACCCTGACCGATGTGCAGGTCGGCAGCATCATCGAGTACCGTTATGTGTTGTCGCTGGGCGAGGGCTATGTATACGACTCCAACTGGGTGCTGAATGAAACGCTATTTACCAAACGCGCAAAGTTCTCATTGGTGCCGAATCAGTATTACGCATTGAGCTGGAGTTGGCCGTTGGGCCTGCCTCCCGGCACCAAGCCACCAGAAAAGATTCACGGCAAGATCCAGATGGAAACCAACAATGTGACGGCATTTGTCGAGGAGGAGTACATGCCGCCCGAATCGGCCGTCAAGATGCGCGTGGACTTCATCTACTACGAAGTAGGCACTGCCGACAAAGATCCCGTGAAGTTTTGGCAACGCTACGGCAAGAGACTCTATGGCAAGTTCGATGACTTCATCGACCAGCCGGCCATCATGCGAAAGACAGTAGCCACCATCGTCAGCTCCGACGATTCAGCGGCGACCAAGGCGCGCAAACTGTATGTGTGGGTGCAGAAGTTGCGCAATCTTTCGTTTGAGCGGCGCAGATCCGAGGCAGAAGCCAAGCGAGAAGATTTAAACGTCATTCGCGATGCTGAAGATGTACTGAAGTATGGCTACGGCTCAGGCGACCAGATCAATTGGCTATACGCCGCCTTGGTGCGTGCCGCAGGGCTGCAAGCTCATGCCGTACACATAGCCCCCAGGAACGACTACTTTTTTACCCCTGCAATGATGAATCCCCACCAGCTCAGTACCTATGTCATCCAGTTAAACATCGACGGCATCGATATCTTCGTCGATCCCGGCACCGCATTTACCCCATTCGAGGTCTTGCCGTGGACTGAGACCGCAGTTAAAGGACTGCGATTGGATGAAAGAGGTGGCACTTGGGTGAATACCCCCGCGCCTCAGGCAGCTCAGTCTCGCATCGAACGTCGCGCGACATTGCAATTGAACAGTGCCGGAACGCTGGAAGGCAAGTTGCAGGTCACATTCCACGGACTGACGGCCTTGTCGCTGCGCCTGAATGCTCGCCTCGATGATGCCACTGAACGCAAGAACACACTGGAACAACTGATCAAATCTTATGTGCCAACTGGCATCGACGTAACGCTGAGCAACACACCCGACTGGGATAGCGCCACCCTCACCATGGCAGCGGAATTCGATCTAAAAATTGCTGGCTGGGTGCAACCAGCCGGCAACCGTGCCCTGTTCCCAGCGGCGCTGTTTGGCGCCGAAGTGCGCCACGACTTCGATCACGCATCGCGCGTGCATCCAATCTATTTCCGGTATCCATACTCGTATGACGACGAAGTCACCGTGCGCCTGCCATCCGGTTGGCGGGTTGGTACGTTACCGCCGGCGCAGAACGAAGCGTTTAGAGGCCTCGAGTACAAGATGAAGGTGGTTGAGCAGGAAGGAGGCTTGCAACTGCAACGGCATTTGCTGCAGGGCCATTTTCTGTTGACTGTGCCGTACTACGACATACTGCGGGATTTCTTTCAGCAGGTTCGCGCCGGCGACGAACAGCAGGTGATCCTGCTGCGCGCCACCAACGCTGCCAAAGCACACTAAGGAGCACTACATGGATCGCTTCTGGCAACGGTTGGCGAAATGGGCCGCACTGACAATCGTAACGTTACCGAACGTCATGTCGGCACATGCCGCCGATGCTGTGCCGGAGTGGTTAAAAGCACAGGCCGCGGTAACCTTGCCGGCGTACGACGAGAAAGTCAGTGCCGTCGTGCTGTATGACGAACTGGTGACGACCGTCGCGCCCAGCGGCAAGATCCGGCATCTACAACGCAGGGCACTGCGCATTCTGCGACCGGACGGCGAACAATGGGGAATACTGCGAGTCAACTTTGACGATCAGGCCCGCATCACCAATCTGCGTGCCTGGGCGTTACCTGCAAATGGAAAACCATTTGTAGTCAAAGAAAAACAGGCTGTTGAAACCTCGCTATATGGCGTGGCAGACGGCGAATTGATCAGCGACCTGCGCACGCGAGTGTTGAACATTCCAGCAGCTACGCCCGGTAGCACTATCGGTTATGAATGGGAACAGGAAGAGCGCCCCTACCTATTGCTGAGCGAATGGGACTTTCAGGACACCATACCGGTGCGTGTCGCCAAGTTCACGCTGAATCTCCCTCCTGGCTGGAACCATCAATCCATCTGGCTGAACCATGCCGCTGTCGAACCGGTAATCACGACACCAGGCCAGTGGCAGTGGTCATTGACAGACTTGCCGCCAATTCAGATCGAGCGCGCCATGCCACCTTGGCAGAAGATTGCAGGCCGCATGTCTCTTTCCCTGTTAAAACCAGGCAATGCCTCGCACAACGCTATGAGCTGGGCAGACATCGGCGCCTGGTATGCGGACTTAACGCGCGGCCGTCAGGACGCCACGCCAGAAATTCGGCGCAAGGTGGCAGAACTAAGCAACGCTAGCACTACGTTGTTAGACAAGATGAATGCTCTCGCCCGTTTTGTGCAAACCGACATACGCTATGTAGCCATCGAATTGGGCATTGGCGGCCTGCAACCACACCCAGCCGCCGAGGTGTTCTTGCACCGCTATGGAGACTGTAAAGACAAGGCTACGCTTCTCGCCAGCATGCTGCGCGAGATCGGCATCGAGAGTTACTACCTTGTCATCAATACCGAACGTGGCGCGGTGAATGCAGCGACCGCACCGAATCTCGGCTTCAATCATGTCATTCTGGCCATCGCGCTGCCCGATGAAATAAACGATGCATCACTACTGGCTGTCGCGCGCCATCCTTCATTGGGGCGGTTACTGTACTTTGATCCCACTCAGCCCTACACCCCATTGGGCAGACTCGATGGCTCGTTACAGGCCAACTATGGTCTATTGGTTACGAAGGGCAGCGGCGAATTGTTGGCGCTGCCCCAGTTACCCACCAGCAGCAGTTATGTGCGGCGCACTGCCCAATTCAAGTTGAGTGCTCAGGGCGATTTGACCGGCGATTTGCGGGATGTACGCGCCGGTGATGCCGCCGCTAACGCGCGGTATGGTTTGCGATTGGCGACCCAAGAGTCTGACCGCATCAAACCGGTGGAGTATCTATTGGCCGATTCGTTAGCCAACTTCCGCTTGCAACGCGCGTCAGTGGTCAATCTCGGCGCAATCGAGCTGCCGTTCGAATGGCGTTACAGCCTTGTCGCGCCGAAGTACGCCAAGCTCACGGGTGACTTGATGATGGTTCGACCCTGGGTGCTAGGTAGCCAGAGCACAAATTTGTTGGAGACACGCGAAGCACGTCAGCACCCCATTGAGTTTGAAGGTCCTGCACTCGAGAGTGATAGTTTTGAAATCACCCTGCCCGACGGCTACGAAATTGAGGAATTGCCGCCGGCAACTCATTTGGACATTGGCTATCTCGTTTACGACAGCAAGACCGAACAGATAGGACGAACGATTCGCTATGTGCGGACGCTGGAAGTAAAAAATTTGAGCGTACCAACGGACAAGGCCGAACAACTCAAACAGTTTTATCGCCTGGTCTATGCGGATGAGCGACACATGGCGGTGCTAAAGCGCAGTGCGCAGTGAGTCGCCACACCAACAGCCAGATCACGCTATTGCTAGGCGAACCTACGCCGAATCCGTTGGCGCGC
>JANMSB010000525.1:0-3752 GCA_031388915.1 Pseudomonadota bacterium
TCGGGCAGTTTCTTGAACGTGGTGCCTGCCCGATTTAAAACTATTTCCCAGCCCAGTTGCTGGCACCATTTGTCGAGACGCTCGCGATCAATGCCCGCGGTTTTGTAATCGTGGAATTGATATTGCACGCCATGCTCGTCCAGCCAGGTGCGGGCCTTTTTCATGGTGTCGCAGTTTTTGATGCCGTACAGGGTGTTCATGATTTGTCGTTCTGAAAACAGGGTTCGATGGAACCCGCACGGAATGGTGTGCGTTTCAAGGGGCGCAATTCTTTGCGCCCGTCCGGTTACACCAGCAGCAGCTCCATCATGCGTTCGTACATCAGCGCCAGGGTATCGACATCGGCCATACGCACGCACTCGTTGACCTTGTGAATGGTGGCGTTGAGCACGCCCAGCTCGACTACGCTGGCGCCGGTGGGCGCGATGAAGCGGCCATCCGAGGTGCCGCCGGTGGTGGAGAGTTCCGCAGTCAAGCCGGTGAATTCTTTCACGGCCTGTTGTGTGGCATTAGACAGCGGGCCGGGCGCGGTAAAGAACGGCAAGCCGGACACAAACCATTCCAAGGTGTAGTTCACCTTGTGGCGATCCAGAATTTCGGTGATGGTAGCCTGAATTTTTTCCACGGTTTGTTCGGTGGAGAAGCGGATGTTGAACCGCAGCTTCAACTCGCCCGGAATCACGTTGGGCGCGCCGGTGCCGGCGCTCAGGTTGGATACCTGAAAAGTGGTGGGTTGGAAAAACCCGTTGCCCTTGTCCCACTCGCGCGTCGCCAGCTCCAACAGCGCAGGCGCAAGCAAATGCACTGGGTTTTCCGCCAGATGCGGATAGGCCACGTGGCCCTGGATGCCGTGCACGGTAAGCTTGCCGGATAACGACCCGCGTCGGCCGATTTTCACGGTGTCGCCCAGCTTGTCGCCGCTGGAGGGTTCGCCTACCACGCACCAGTCAATTTTCTCCGGGCGGGCAGTTAGCACTTGCATGACGCGGCGTGTGCCATCTACCGAAGGGCCTTCCTCGTCGCTGGTCAACAAGAACGCCAGTGTTCCCTTGTGATTCGGATGTTTGGCAATGAAGCGCTCGCTCGCCACGATCATCGCAGCCAAGCCGCTTTTCATGTCGGCCGCGCCGCGGCCATACATGATGCCGTCGCGGATCACCGGTTCGAACGGATCGGTTTGCCATTCCTCGCGCGGTCCCGATGGCACGACATCGGTATGACCGGCAAAGCACAACACCGGGTGGCTGGCGCCATGTTTGCTCCACAGATTGGCGACCGGCGCGAAGTCGATGCGTTCGTTGTTGAATCCCAGCTTGGCTAGGCGTTCGCCGATCACGTCCAGGCAGCCCTTGTCTTCGGGGCTGACTGATTGACGGCGAATCAGCTCCGCAGTCAGGGCAATGGCGGGCGACAGGGTAGACAATGCGGCAGGATTGGGGTCGGCGGCCATGGGCGTGTGCGTGGCAATGACGGGCGGCCCTTATAGCGGACCGGTTCAGTCACAGCAAGGGTTATGCGGGCCGGGTGGGGCGGTGTAACAAAATTGTCATGTCGCGACGGCAAACTGAGTGGTATATCTTCCCGTCTTATCGCGGCTGCCCCCCGAGGTGACTCTTGGCAATTGAAACCGAAACCATGGCTGTCGCACCCGGGGCGATGGTTCACAACGGCTTGGGATCGAACGCACCGCTGGTGAGCATGCCTACCGGTGACACCCGTAAAGTGCGTGCCCTGCAGGTCAAGGCGTTGGTCCAAGACTTGAATTTCTACTATGGCGAGAAGGCAGCGCTCAAGTCTCTGAACATGCCGATTGCCGACAAGCAGGTGACGGCCTTGATTGGTCCTTCCGGCTGCGGCAAGAGCACCTTCCTGCGTTGCTTTAACCGCATGCACGATTTACAGCCGGGCACTCGCTATGAAGGCTCGATCACTTTGCAGCCGGACAATATCAACCTGATAGGCAAGGGCGTCGATCCTATCGAAGTGCGCATGCGCATCGGCATGGTGTTCCAAAAGCCCAATCCATTTCCCAAGTCCATTTTTGAAAACGTCGCGTATGGCCTGCGACTGCATGGTCTTAACAACCGTGTGCTATTGACCGAACAAGTCGAGCAAGCACTGCGCGGCGCGGCCTTATGGGATGAAGCCAAAGATCGTTTGCAGGAATCGGCGCTCGCGCTATCCGGCGGGCAGATGCAACGTCTGTGTATTGCACGCGCGCTGGCTACCAAGCCTGAAATTCTATTGTTCGACGAACCCACCTCGGCGCTCGATCCCATCGCCACTGCCAAGATCGAAGAGTTGATCTCGACCTTGCGCGATCAAGTCACGGTATTGATCGTGACCCACAACATGCAGCAAGCAGCGCGTGTCTCCGACTACACCGCCTTCATGTATCTCGGCGAATTGGTGGAGTTCGACGAAGCGGCGAAGATTTTCACCAACCCTAGCAAGAAAGCGACCGAAGACTACATTACCGGCCGCTACGGCTGAGCCAGGCTGAGGGGCGCAATGAAGTGCGCCCCTGCAAAAATAGTGCGTTGCGTAGGGGCGCAACTCTTGGCGCCCCTCAAACCCTCAGTCGGATCGATCAGGACAATCACGCATGAGCAGCGTTATCGACAGCGATCCCGCCGAAGGCCATACCAGCAAGGCGTTGGATCATGCGCTGGCCGAACTACGTCTAAGTACCGTTGGCATGGGCGGCTTGGTCATCGACCAAGTCAGTACCGCAGTGCGCGCGCTACTGGATGCCGATGAGCAGGCGGCGTTACAGGTATTGGCGCGCGAGCAGCAGGTCAATCGTCTCGAACGCAAAATCGATCGCGAAGCGTTTCAACTGATTGCTCTGCATCAATTGGTCGCGGGCGATCTGCGGCTGGCGCGCGCCGTGACGCGCGTCATTCACGAACTGGAACGTGCCGGCGATGAAGCCAAGAAAATTGCCGCCTTTGCCCAACGTGTGGTGGGTGGCACTCCGCAAGGGCCGGTGAGCACGGTGGCGACGTACTTGCGGCACATGGCGCAGTTGTCGGCCAGCATGCTACGCGAGGCAGTGCGCGCCTTGGATGAATCGGAGTTGGAGCTGGCGCGTAGCGTCGTGATTCGAGATGCCGAGCTCGATGCCGAGTTCGCCAGCGCCTTGCGCAAAGTGTTCACGTTAGTCATGGAAGGCGAGCCCTACCTGCGCGCCACCATCGACACCGTATTTGCGCTCAAGGGCTTGGAGCGCATTGGCGATCATGCCAAGAACATTGCCGAGCAAGTTGTCATGATTCTGGATCACGAGCAGACAAAGCAACGTTAGGGAAGCTCTGATTTATTTGTCATTTCGACCAACAGGAGAAATCTTTCTCCGCTTGGTCGCAAGACTATCAATTACTTGCAATATTTCTCTCGTCAGTCGAAATGACAAATACGGAATTAATCAGACCTTCCTGGGGTATTTCGTTCGTCATACATTCGTCTGTCACGCAATTAACAAATAACTGAAACATTTCTGTCATATGACAACTTTATAAAGTCGCCCGTGCCCGAGATATCAATGTAGGCACTCCACACGGGAGACGATTTGTGAACAAGACTCTACTGACAGGCGCGATCGCTGCGTTGCTAGCTGGTCCGGCCATGGCCCAAACGGCCTCGCTCGACACCATCCAGAAAGACATTGCCGAGATGAAGGCTAAGAACGAGCGCCTCGAAGCCGAAGTTGAATATTTGAAAGAAAACGCCAAGGGCGAGCGCAAAGATGC
>JANMSB010000006.1:0-4820 GCA_031388915.1 Pseudomonadota bacterium
CATGATGATGCCCGATGATTTCCGCGCGCCGCACTTGGGCTTGAAAGACAGCCTGGACGATGATTTCGGCGATGACTTCAAGGAAGACTTCAAGGACGACACCAAAGTCGCGAAGGGCGACGCGGCCGAAGGGTAAGCCGCCCACCCCTGCTGTTTATCAGCCCAGCCATCATGGACAGCGCGTCTTTCTTTGGATTTCTGCCCACCGGTAGACGCGCCATCGGGCTCACCCAGCTACTCAACAAGCTGGAAAGCTACCTGCCACCCGAGCAGGTAGAACAAATTCGCGAAGCGTATGAATTCGGCGCCGCAGCGCACGAAGGCCAGAAGCGCCGCAGCGGCGAGCCGTACATTGCACATCCGGTAGCGGTGGCCGACTTGCTGGCCGACCTGCATATGGATGGCCAAACCATCATTGCGGCCATCCTGCACGACGTCATCGAGGACACGCCCACCGCCAAGGCCGAGATCGCCGAAAAATTCGGCAGCGAAGTCGCCGACATTGTTGATGGCGTGTCCAAACTCGACCAAGTGCAGTTCAAAAGCCGCGCCGAAGCGCAGGCGGAAAGTTTTCGCAAAATGCTGCTGGCCATGGTGCGCGACATTCGCGTCATCATGGTCAAGCTGGCCGACCGCACGCACAACATGCGCACCTTGGGCGCCATGCCGCCGGTCAAGCGTCGCGCCGTGGCCAAGGAAACCTTGGACATCTATGCGCCCATCGCCAATCGCCTCGGCATCTACAACATCAAAAATGAGCTGGAAGACTTAGGCTTAAAAACGCTCTATCCCAATCGTTACAAGGTGATTGAGAAAGCCGTCAAACGCGCGCGCGGCAATCAAAAACAATTCCTCGGCAAGATCAAGGAAACCATCGAAGCGGCACTAGCCAAGACCAACATCAAAGGGCGCGTCGAAGGCCGCGAGAAACACCCGTTCAGCATCTATCAAAAGATGCGTCGTAAAAAAACCTCGCTGGGCGAGATCGTCGATGTGTTCGGCTTTCGCATCGTAGTGGACAACATCGACACCTGTTATCGCACATTGGGCTTGGTACATAGCCTGCACCGCCCCATGCCCGGTCGTTTCAAAGACTACATCGCCATTCCGCGCGCGAACGGCTATCAGTCGTTGCACACCACGCTGTTCGGCCCGAACGGCATGCCCATCGAAGTGCAGATTCGCACCGAGCAAATGCAACAGATCGCTGAATCCGGCGTTGCGGCGCACTGGCAGTACAAAACCGGCGAGACCAATGACAATCGCGCCGGCCATGATCGCGCCCGCGATTGGTTACAGCATCTGGTCGACATGCACGGCGGCAACTCCGAAGAATTTCTGGAAAGCGTCAAAGTCGATCTGTTCCCCGACAAGGTGTACGTGTTTACGCCCAAGGGCGATATTCGTCGCTTGCCGCGCGGCGCAACGGCCGTGGACTTTGCTTACGCGGTGCACACCGACATCGGCAATCGTTGCGTCGCTGCCAAGATTGATCGCCGCTTGGTGCCGCTGCGCACACCACTACGCAATGGTCAGACGGTGGAGATCATCACCGCCAAGGGCACCACGCCCAATCCGGCATGGGCCAACTTTGTGGTCAGCGCCAAGGCACGCTCGGCAGTGCGCCACTACTTAAAGGGCTTGAAACATGGCGAAGCCGCCGAACTCGGCAAGCGCATGCTGGCTCAGGCGCTCACTGACTTAGGGTTGCCGCTAAAGAACGTAGCCGAGCAACAGCTCAACCAACTGGTTGTGGATCTACAGTTACAAGACGTAACCGATCTATATGAAAAAATCGGCTTGGGTGAGCGCCTTGCGCCCTTGGTCGCCAGACGCTTATTGCCTGCCGACGCCACTGAAACCACCAGCAGCAATGTCATCACAGATAGTGGTGCGTTAGCCATTGCCGGCACTGAAGGCCTGAGCGTGGCGTATGCACGCTGCTGCTTCCCAATCCCCAACGATCCGATCATGGCCTACGTCACCACCGGCCACGGCATCGTTATTCATCGCGAAGCCTGCGGCAATCTCAAGAGCTATAGCAAGCAACCGGATAAATGGCTGTCGGTCAGTTGGCAACCGGCGCCGGGCAAACTGTTCACCACCGAGATCCAAGTACAAGTGCACAGTCGTATTGGCGTTCTCGCCGCAGTCGCCTCGGAAATTGCCGCCACGCAAACCAGCATTGAGAAAGTGTCGATAGTCGAACGCGACGGTGGCGTCAGCACGGAAATCTTCGAGCTATTGGTTGCCGATCGTCGTCAGTTGGCGCAAGTCATCAAGCGTCTGCGCAAGATGCCGGATGTGGTGAAAGCGTCGCGCAGTCTGACCTGATCCATCATGGTAGAGGCCGGTTTCAAACCGGCCCTTCTGCTATTAGAAGCGGCGGGTTATAAACCCGCACCTACGTTTCAACTATAGGAACCCTCATGTCGCGCAGCATCATCAGCACGCCCAACGCACCGCAAGCCATTGGCACGTATTCGCAAGCGGTGAAGTGCGGCAATACGGTGTATGTGTCGGGCCAGATTCCACTCGATCCGAAAACCGGCGATCTGGTGCACGGCGAGATGGAAGTGCACGTACGCCGCGTGTTCGATAACCTCAAGGCCATCATCAACGCTGCGGGCGGCGATTTCTCACACGTCGCCAAGCTCAATGTGTTTCTCACCGACTTGAGCAACTTCGCGCTGGTGAACAAGATCATGGCCGAATACTTCACCCAGCCCTACCCTGCGCGCGCCGCCATTCAAGTGGCTGCGCTACCCAAAAGTGCGACGGTGGAAATGGATTGCGTGGTGGAGTTGTAAGTAGACGATGCATGCTTAATGCGACACACAGGGAAGACGCTTCGACGGAGTTCATCCTGAGCCGAGTCGAAGGGCTCAGCGATCGGAGATACCTGTTCCGGTCGCTGAGCGGAGCCCAAGCGCTGTGGCGATTCGTATGAATCAACCACTCACTCATCGATCATTACCCGAGCTGCGCCCCGTCACCGCGTTACACGGTGTGGGCACGGCGTTGGCCGCCAAGCTGGCGCCGCTGGGCATTCATACCGTGCAGGATGTGCTGTTTCATCTGCCGTTCCGCTACGAAGACCGCACGCAAACCCAACCACTGGGCACGTTGCAAGCCGGTATGCGCGCCGTGGTGGAAGGTGAAGTACAACTCAGCGAGATTGTGTTTCGTGGTCGGCGAGCTTTGCTGGTGCGCATCAGCGATGGCTCGGGCTGGCTGACGCTGCGTTTTTTTCACTTCAACAACTCCCAACAAACGCAGATGGCGCGTGGAGTTCGCTTGCGCTGTTATGGCGAAGTGCGTTCCGGTCCACAGACGCTGGAGATGGTGCATCCGGAATATCGACGTGTCAGCGGTGAAATTGAACCGCAGGGCGAAGCGACGCTGACGCCTGTCTATCCCGCCACCGAAGGTGTGCAACAAGCACGCTTAAGACAACTAAGCCAAGCTGCCCTGCAGGAACTCAAAAAAGACAGCGTGCGCGACTGGCTGCCCGCCGAGTTACTACCCAATAAGCAATGGCCGAGCTTGTTGCAAGCGCTGCAATACGTGCATCGACCACCGCCGGATGCGCGTCTTGAACTACTGGAACAAGGTCAACATCCGGCACAGCGGCGGCTGGCGTTTGAAGAACTGCTGGCGCAACAACTCAGCTTGCGTTTATTGCGGCAGAACATTCAACGCGATGCCAGTTGGTCGTTGCAGCACGGTAGCGAACTGATCGAACAGTTTCGTCACACCCTGCCGTTTCAACTCACTAATGCGCAGCGGCGTGTATGGCAGGAAATAGAACAAGATCTTACCCATCCGCATCCGATGTTACGTCTGGTACAAGGCGATGTCGGCTCCGGTAAAACTGTGGTCGCAGCACTCACCGCCGTGAAAGCCGTAGCCTGCGGCCTGCAAGCCGCACTGATGGCGCCTACGGAATTGCTGGCAGAGCAACATGCGCGCAACTTCACCCATTGGCTAACACCCCTCGGCATCGAGGTCGTACTGCTAACCGGCAAGCACAACGGCAAGGCACGTGCCGCCATCATGGAATCATTGCAATCCGGCAAGGCCAGCGTCGCCATCGGCACGCATGCGCTGTTTCAATCCGATGTGCACTTTGCCAAGTTGGCTGTAGTGATCATCGATGAACAACATCGCTTCGGTGTACATCAACGTTTGTTGCTGCGCGAGAAGGGCCTGCATGCCGGCCTTGGAGAAGACAAGTATCCGCATCAACTGATCATGACCGCCACACCCATTCCCCGCACGCTGGCGATGTCCGCTTATGCTGATCTGGATGTCTCAGTGATCGACGAACTACCCCCCGGTCGGACTCCTGTTCAAACGGTAGTCTTACCCGACAGCCGCCGCGATAGCGTCGTGCAGCGCGTGCGTGATGCCTGTCTGCAGAAACGTCAGGTGTACTGGGTGTGTCCACTGATTGAAGAGTCTGAGGCTTTAAGTGCTCAAGCTGCTGAAGAAACCCATACGAACTTAAGTGCTGCTTTGCCAGAACTGCGTGTGCAGCTCTTACACGGCCGCATGAGCAGCAAGCAGAAAGACTTGGTGATGGAGCAGTTCAAGTCGCATCAAGCCGATGTACTGGTCGCCACCACCGTGATTGAAGTGGGCGTGGACGTTCCCAACGCCAGCGTGATGGTGATCGAAAATGCCGAACGCATGGGCCTGGCGCAATTGCATCAATTGCGAGGCCGCGTCGGTCGCGGCAGCGCACAAAGCAGTTGTGTGCTGTTATATCAATATCCGTTAAGCGAAGTCGCCCGCGAACGCCTCAAGATCATGCGCGA
>JANMSB010000008.1:0-3104 GCA_031388915.1 Pseudomonadota bacterium
GGCGGTGTCATTGGGTGTGATGACCGGTGTCGATTCGGCCGATGCGGCAACACAGGGCAGCGCCGGCAAGTTCGAAACCGACTACACCAAGTACTTGAAGAAGGGCTCGTTGAAAGGCGCGCGCATTGGTGTGGCGCGCGATTACTTTGGTCAAAGCGTCGATGTCGATTACGTGATGGAGCAATCCATCGCGCAGTTGAAAGCACTCGGTGCCACCGTGGTGGATGTGAAATTTCCGGAGTACTTGCTTGGCGCCATGGGCAGCATCACGCCTGCCATCAGCGGTCGCGAATTCAAAGTGCATGTCAGTGAGTATCTGGCCACGCTGAAACCCGAGTATCCGCATTCATTAGCGGAGTTGATTGCCAAGGCGGAAGCACCGGGTTCGGGTTACACCAATCCGTGGCGTCTGAATGCCATGAAAAATGCGCTGGCTACCAAGGGTGGTTTGGAAGATCCCGTTTATCAAGTGCAGAAAAAAGACGGACTCGCATTGATTCGCAACAGCATGTCCGCGATTTTCGATCAGAACAAACTGGACGCCATTGTGTACCCCACTGCACCGCGCGCAGCGCAGCCCATCGGTCCGGTCCCCGAACCGGCGACCCCGGCGCGTTCGCCTAGCAGTGTTGCCAATCGCACTGGCTTTCCTGACTTGATCGTGCCCGCCGGCATGACACCGCAAGGCTTGCCGGTAACCATCTCGTTCTTCGGTCCCGCCTTCAGTGAGCCCAAGTTGTTTGCCTACGGCTACGACTTCGAACAAGCCACCAAGGCGCGTGTGTTGCCGAAGTACACGCCGAAGTTGTCGGGCGAGATGATTACCTACTGAGGCTACCCAATGAACACGTTGGTTGATCGCGGAAATCGACGATCTGTTGTAGGGGCCGACCCGCGTGTCGGCCCTTCTGAATCGAACCCGGAACGGGCCGACAGGATGCTTCGGAATCCCCGACGGGGGACGTGGGTCGGCCCCTACGTAAAATATCTGTCCCTTTTCATGTTGCTGATGGGTGCGTTTGCTTTGCAGCCCACACACGCCGCGCCACTCGAGCTGGCCACCGCCACCATTCCCGAACTGCAAGCCGCCATGCAGCAGGGCACGTTGAGTTCGGAGAAGTTGATGCAGTTGTATCTGGCGCGCATCAAGGCTTATGACCAGCAGGGGCCAAAGTTGAATGCGGTGATTGTGTTATCCAAAGATCCAGTGGCTGAGGCGCGTGCACTCGATGCCGAACGCAAGGCCAAGGGACCACGCTCGCCGCTGCATGGCATCCCGATTTTGGTGAAGGATGTGTTCGATGTGCAGGGCATGCCCACCGCTGGCGGCTTCAAGCCGATGGCGAATTCGTTTCCCTCACGTGATGCTTTTGTGATTGCCAAGCTCCGTGCGGCCGGTGCGATTGTGTTCGGCAAGCTCAATCAAAGCGATTGGTTCGGCGTGGCGCCGCGCGGCGGCAGCACGCTAGCCGGCCAGGCGCACAACCCCTACGACCTCACGCGCATTCCTGGTTCGTCGAGCAGCGGCACAGGCGCAGCGGTTTCCGCATGGTTCAGCGCTGCGGGTCTGGGTAGCGATACCGGTGGTTCGGTGCAGACGCCATCGTCGGATAGCAACTTGTTTGGCATGGTTGCAACGCGCGGCGCGATCAGTCGCGCTGGCATGATCTCCAGTTCCACCACGCACGAACGCGGCGGCCCCATGGCGCGCTCCATGACCGACCTTGCCGTCATGCTGACTTACATGGTGGGTTACGACGCGGAAGATTTGGTGACTTCAAACGGCGTGGGCAAGTTGCCTGCACAGCCCTATACCGCGTTCTTGAAAAAAGATGCGCTCAAAGGCGCGCGCATCGGCGTGCTGCGCAGTTTGTTTCGCGGCGGTCCGGAGTTCTCTGAAGGACATCGTTTGATTGCCGAATCGTTGGATCGTTTCAAGAAGGCCGGCGCGCTGCTGGTCGATCCGGTAGGTGTCGATTTCGACTTGGTGGCAGCGCTCGATGATTCGTCTGTCAGCACGTTCGAGCGCAAGCCCACACATAACTGGTACTTGTCGCGCTTGCCGGCGGACGCGCCGATTCGCAGCGTCGATGAGATGCTTGCCAAGGCCGGCGACATCGTCGTGGCTTCGATCAAGGAATCCAACAAACTGCCACCGCTGGATCACTATCCGCCCTATCTCGCCGCGCTCAAGCAACAAGAGATGATTCGCAATGCTCTGCTTGAAGTGATGGACAAATATCAACTGGATGCGCTGGTGTTTCCGTACAAGACCAGTCCACCAGCAAAAATCACTCCTGCAGGTGCAGAACGATCGTCGGCAGAGACAGCAGCAGGCAGCGCCAACGTCAGCGCACGCACCGGTCTGCCAGCATTGGTCGCTCCAATGGGCTTGACCAAAGAAGGCCTACCAATTGGCTTGGAGTTACTCGGCAGACCTTTTTCGGAACCCACGTTAATCGCGCTGGGGTATGCCTTTGAGCAAGCCTCGCCGATGCGTATTGCGCCACCGACGACACCCGCGTTGCCTGGTGAAAGCATCAACTTCTATTCATCGGCAACCCGCTTTTAGCCGCACTGGCGCTCAGTCAAGGAGAAATCGCTGTGACCTGGCGACAGAAGGGCGGACACACAGGTCCGCCCCTACGTCGGATCCGAGATTTTGTAGGGGCGGACCCGTGTCCCCCGCCGGGGATTCCGAAGCATCATGTCCGCCCTGCCTCATATCGCACCAAACCTTAACTAAGCATCATTGTCCTTATCTGTAAATTTATCGTTTGGGAGACATCGGAATGCAATTGCTCAACGTCAAGAAATTATTGGTCACGTCGGTATCCGTGGCTTGCGCCGCGATGAGCTGTGCGACGCAAGCGGCAGAGTTCAATCTATCCACCGCCACCATCGCCGACATCCAAGCTGCGATGGAGAAAGGCGCGTTGACTTCTGAGAAGTTGGTGCAACTGTACTTGGCGCGCATCGATGCCTACGACCAAAAGGGACCCAAGCTCAACTCAGTGATCGTCCTCAACAAGAACGCCTTGAAGGAAGCGCGCGCACTCGATGCCGAGCGCAAAGCCAAGGGGCCACGTTCACCGCTGCACGGC
>JANMSB010000020.1:0-6043 GCA_031388915.1 Pseudomonadota bacterium
ACCAGCCCCACGCGCACAAAACTCTCGGCAAATGTCGCCTTTTCCGACGCGATGCGGATGTCGCACATGCAGGCCAAATCGCAACCCGCGCCGATTGCTGGACCGTTGACCGCAGCAATGACCGGGACTTCGAGCGATTCCAACACCAGCGGCAGCCGCTGGATGCCGCGCTTATATTGCGCACGCGTTTCTACCGGCGTGCCGCCACCTAAGCCGCCGGGCTTACCCATGGTTTTCAAATTACCGCCCGATGAGAAAGCACTCCCAGCACCGGTCAGAATGATCACTCGGATACTATCGTCCGAGTCGAGACGCACCAACGCTTCGGCGAGCGCATCGACGACTTCCTGGTCGGAGATCGGATTGCGATCGGCAGGTCGATTGAGTGTCAGCGTGACGATGCCACCATCGCGCGACTCGAGAAGTTGCGGATCAGAAATCTCTACCATGCGTGCAGCCACCCTCTATATCTGTCGTTGCGCTCAACGCTTAACTAACCATGCCAATCGATGATGACACGCTCGATGTCATACGACTACTCGTATGCAGGTCACAAGCCAGTTCGGCTGTTCGCCAAACTCCAATCCGGTGACGCTTCACCGCTGAGTTGGTTGGACAAGGTCTGCGCAGCGGAGCGGAGGGCGTCTTGCAGTGCCGGCAGCCCGGTTCGTTTTAGCGCGCTGCCGATGCCGATGGCCACCAGTGCGTGACTTAGTTTCGCGCGGGTCTTCCACACGGGGGTCGCCACCACAGTGACCCCGGAAATATAGTTGCCCGCGTCGACGGCAAACCCTTGCAGGCGTGTTTGGCTGACTTGCGCCTGCCATTCTTCAAGTGTGGGTGGCTCATCCCAGCGCAGCGTCTTGAAGCGGGCTACCAGCTCGGCGTGGGAATGATCGCCAAATGCCGCAATACACCGGCCCGTCGCGCTGATCAACGCCGGAAAGCGACTGCCGATTTGCGTGCTGAGCTGAAAGTTGTGTCCCGATTGGGACAGCGCAACAACGATCATGTGCTCGAGGCCGACAATTTGTACACCGAGCACCGTCACGTCAAATGACTGGCCGATGCGGTCCAGTACCGGCTGGGCGAGATCGGTGAATTGGTTGCGTCTGAGCCATTGCCGCGCCAGCGTGAGCACCCCCGCTTCCAGTGAATAGCGCTTGGTATCGGCATCAAAGGAAACAAACTCTTCGGTCACTAGTGCTCTGAGCACGTGCAGGCAGGTGCTGGGCACCAAGCCCAGCTCGCGAGCGATGGATTGCACGCCGAGCGGCGTATCGCTCTTCCCAAGCAAACGTAAAATCGCCGCCGCACGCGAGATGGCCGGCGCTTTGCTGGCTTCCATGGCGCTGGCAAGCTCGTGGTCGGGTGACGGGGGGCGCTGGCGTTTGTCGGTCATTGAAAATGCTCGGTTCTCGGGATCAATTGTTTCATATATAAAATAACATTCGATATTTGCAATAGCTACTCTCTTGTGGCATCTTTCCGCCCCTCGAAATGACCACACAATTCTGCGGCTGACTCCTAAACGCACTGTCAGATAACTTAATTTATGGCGAAGCTCACTGACTACACTTCCTACGCAGACGCCCAGGCGCATGCCAATTCCAATGCGCTTTGGGAATTGTTCGATGGCGACAAAGAACATCTGAATATCGCTCACGAATGTATTACGCGCTACGCCGATGGCTCGGGTCGCGCCGCCGTGCGCATTGCCCGTTCCGATGGCAGCGACGAAATTCTGAGCTTCGACACCATCTCCGCTGGCGCCGCACGCTTTGCGCATTGGCTCGACGCGAACGGCGTCCAGAAGGGCGATCGCATCGCCTTCCTGCTGGAGCCTTCACTCCCTTTCTATGTCTGCCTGTTCGGCGCGATGCAGACGGGTGCGATCAGCGTACCGCTGTTCACGCTGTTTGGCCCTGATGCGCTCAAACTGCGTGTTGACGACTGCAAGCCCAAGATCCTGATCACCAATTCGGAAAAGGCCCCGCTGGCGCGGCAGATCGACGGCCTGCGAGTCGTTGTTGCCGACGCAGGCCTGCTCGACGAGATTGCCAAGTATCCGCCGAACTACCAGCCCAAGAGCAAAGCGAACGATCTGGCCGTGTTCCAGTACACCTCGGGCACGACGCGTGAGCTGCCGGCTGCCGTCAAGCACACGCACCGAGCGCTGGTGACCCTGATGTTTGCGGCGCTGTATGGCACTGGCATCCGTCCTCAGGATGAGTTTTTCTGCCCGTCTTCTCCCGCCTGGGGACATGGTCTGTGGCACGGTACGTTGGCGCCGCTGGCGATGGGCGTTACCACGGGTACGTTTTCTGGCCGCTTCGACGCGGTGCGACTGTTGAAGGCATTGCAGGACTACAAGATCACCAACATGTCCGCTGCGGCCACTCACTACCGCATGATGAAGAACACCGGCAAGGCGGGTGACTTCAAGTTCTGCTTCAAGAAGCTATCGTTCACCGGCGAGCCGATCGATCCGGCTACGCTCGAGTTCATTGATCAGACGTTCCACGTGCCGGCATGCAGCATGTACGGCACCACCGAAATCGGCGTGGTGCTGGTCAACTATCCGGGTGCACAAGATTTTGTGGTCAAGCCAGGGTCGCTGGGCAAGCCAGTGCCGGGTCTGAAGCTGCAAGTGCAACGTCCGGACGGCGCGCCAACGGGTCCGGGTGAGGTCGGTGAGCTGATGCTATGGAAGAAGGATCATTGGGAAACCACCAAGGATCGCGCCAAGCTCGATGAGGAAGGCTACCTCTATCACTGCGGTCGAGCGGACGATGTGATCATCTCGGCTGGTTGGACCATGAGCGCGGTGGAAATCGAACACACCATGCTCAAGCATCCCAATGTCAAGGAAGTGGGCGTCATCGGTGTGCCCGATGCAACCCGCGGCTTGGTCGCGAAGGCGTTCGTCGTGACCGACCGCGCGCCGAGTGACGAGTTCGTAACGGAGCTGCAGAACTTCACGCGGGAAAAGCTCAGCCAGCATGAATTTCCGCGTCACGTTGTGTTTGTCAGCGAACTTCCCAAAACGCCGGCGGGAAAAGTTCATCGTAAAGTTCTACGCGATCGCGAAGCAGCGGCCGCTCCACAATAAATATTGCCATCAGAGATTTCCAGGAGAAGACGAATGTCCACCACTAACAAGTTTCCGAAAATTACCGAGGAAGGTCTTGCCGACCTCCGCAAGCGTATCGGCGTGAAAATCACCGATACCGTTGAACCGTGGAACTATGAGGCAACCCGTGACGCCATCCGTCACTACGCCCATGGCATCGGCGACGATAACCCTTTGTGGACCGATCCGGCCTATGCCGCCAAGACCAAGTACGGCACCATCATGGCGTTGCCGAGCTTCCTGTTCACCAGCAGCCGTATTATCTCGGGCTATTGCGGTGGCCTGTCCGGCGTGCACGCCATGTGGGCGGGTGCGGACTGGACCTGGCACAAGCCAGTGATGCGCAACGACGTAATCAGCACCCAGGCTTACTTGAAGGATCTGGTCGAGCACCAGACCAAGTTTGCCGGTCGCAGCTTCCAGCAGATTTATCATGTGGATTTCTTCAACCAGACCGGCGACAAAGTTGCTGAAGCCGATTCCTGGGTGTTCCGTACCGATCGCGACGAAGCGCGCGAGCGTGGCACCAAGTACACCGAAGCACGCGGCCGCGTCGAGCCTTACACCGAGGAGCAACTCGCCGAGTTCTCCAAGCTGTACGCAGCTGAAAAAGTGCGTGGCGCAACCCCGCGTTATTGGGAAGATGTGAAGGAAGGCGAAGCCTTGCCACGCATGATGAAGGGCCCAATGACGGTCACTGGTTTCATTTGTTATGCGCAGGGTTGGGGTGGTCTATACATCCGCACCAACAAGCTCGCCTGGCAGATGCAGCAGAAGCACCCTGGTCTGGGTATCAAGAATCGCTTCAACGTGCCGGATTGCCCAGAGCGCGTGCACTGGGATGAAGCCTTCGCATTGGAAGTCGGCGCACCCGGTGCGTATGACTACGGCCCAGAGCGTTGCTCTTGGTTGACGCATCAAATCACCAACTGGATGGGCGATGACGGCTTCCTGCGCAAGAGCAAGTGCCAGATCCGCCGCCACAATCCGGATGGCGACGCCATTGTCATCGATGGCACCGTCACTCGTAAGTACGTTGAAGACGGCCGTCACTTGGTTGAAATCAGTCAGAAGGCCATGACGCATCGCAACGAACTGTCTGCCAGCGGTGTAGCGATTGTCCAATTGCCGAGCCGTGGTTAATTCATAGTTCGCAGGCTGTGCATCCAGGTCGCACCTCGTAACAGGGCGCGGCTTGGATGGGCAGTTGGCGGAACGGCGAGTACTATCCGATGAGTTGTGTGATAGGGATGCCCCGCTGGTGTTCCCGGCTGTCCCGTGGGCGCAGCTCGACCATCTGCGCTACAGTTTTGAAATAGCTACACTCAACGCAAATTGGGGATTCACAGTAGATGAATTCCGTTAGCAATGTAGAAACGCACTAGGAGCTGGTAGAGAGTGTCGACCATTCAGTCCAAGCTGGAGCTTCGCAGCCCAGATTTCAGTGCCAACGCCAACGCCATGCGCGAGCTGGTAACCGACCTACGCGCCAAAGTTGCCGAGGTGATGTCCGGAGGCGGTGAAGCCGCACGCGCCAAACACACGGCGCGTGGCAAGCTGCTACCGCGTGAACGTATTCGCCAACTGCTCGATCCGGGTTCACCGTTTCTCGAGTTATCGCAGTTTGCTGCGTATCGCGTGTATGAAGACCTGGTGCCTGCCGCTGGTCTGATCACCGGTATCGGCAGAGTGTCCGGGCAAGAATGCGTGATCGTTGCCAACGATGCGACAGTGAAGGGCGGCACGTACTATCCGCTCACTGTTAAAAAGCATTTGCGTGCGCAGGAAATCGCCGCACAGAATCGTCTGCCCTGTATTTATCTGGTCGATAGCGGCGGCGCGTTTCTACCGGCACAGGATGAAGTGTTTCCGGATCGCGAACACTTCGGTCGTATCTTTTTCAATCAAGCCAATCTATCGGCCGCAGGCATTCCACAAATTGCAGTGGTCATGGGTAGTTGTACGGCCGGTGGCGCGTATGTGCCGGCCATGTCCGACGAAGCGGTAATTGTGCGCAATCAAGGCACGATTTTCTTGGGCGGTCCGCCGCTGGTGAAAGCCGCTACTGGTGAAGTGGTGTCCGCCGAAGATCTGGGTGGTGCGGATGTTCACTCAAGAATTTCGGGTGTGACCGATCACTACGCGATGGACGATGCCCATGCGCTCGCCATCACGCGGCGCATCGTTAGTAATCTCAATCGCTCTAAGCACATCTCGCTCCAGACGGAGAAGCCCGAAGAGCCGCTCTACGATCCGGAAGAACTCTACGGCGTGATTCCAGTGGATTCACGCAAACCGTTCGATGTGCGTGAAGTGATTGCGCGCGTAGTCGACGGCAGTCGCCTGGATGAATTCAAGCCGTTGTATGGCACCACGCTCGTGTGTGGTTTCGCGCGACTGTTTGGCTATCCGGTGGGCATCATTGCGAACAACGGCATTCTGTTCAGCGAATCGGCACTCAAGGGTGCGCACTTCGTTGAGCTGTGCTGCCAACGCAACATTCCGTTGATCTTCCTGCAGAACATCACCGGCTTCATGGTCGGACGTAAGTACGAAGCGGGCGGCATCGCCAAAGACGGCGCCAAGCTGGTAACGGCGGTGGCCTGCGCGAAAGTGCCGAAACTCACCATGGTCATCGGCGGCTCATTCGGTGCGGGCAATTACGCCATGTGCGGCCGCGCCTATTCGCCACGCTTCCTGTGGATGTGGCCGAATGCGCGCATCTCGGTGATGGGTGGTGAGCAAGCCGCCGCAGTGCTCTCGCAAGTCCGCCGCGATAACCCCAAGGGTAAACCGTGGACTGCTGAAGAAGAGGAAGCGTTCAAAGATCCGATTCGTAAGCAGTACGACACCCAAGGTCATCCGTATTACGCCAGTGCGCGTCTGTGGGATGACGGCATCATCGATCCT
>JANMSB010000024.1:0-5858 GCA_031388915.1 Pseudomonadota bacterium
TTTATTCGCCGCAAGCGGCGGGGAATTGAACCCGCAGAGATTAAACAGACACAGAAAGTTTTCTCGCTGCGTTCGCAATGACAGTGCAGGTAATGGTCGGTGTCACGCAGGGCGGCAAGTTTGTTTTCTTTCGCTGTCCGCGCAGCACCCTACCAGCGGCGACGGCGCTGTGCGGCGCGTATGCGTCTGCGCAGTTCCTCGGCGCGCTGCGTCGGTGTGACCACCGGCGTATCGCGAGGCAGATGCTCTCTTAACTTGGCCAGCGGCACGCGCTTGATGGTTGGCGTGGGCGTGCTGTCGCAATCGTACCAACGGCCATAGATGGTTCCCTCCGTGTAGCCCGCAGTATCGAGCCAGTTGGGTACGCCCGGATCTTGTAGCGCGAGCACCGCGCGTAACTTGCCGTCCGAACTGATGTGCGCGGTGGCGCCATTGAAGCTGCTCAGCCGGTAGACATATTCAATGGCATTAAAGAGTGGGTCGTTGAGCTGGATGTTCCAGTAAGGCCGCACCTTGGGTAGGTCGGTTTCGATGATCAGCGCTTCGCCATCGTCAAACTGAAAGACGGCCGGCCAGTAGACCTGCTTGGTCAATCCCGCCATGCGCACCGGCTCAAACCGATTGAGGCCAACATTGCGCTTGACGGCATTTTGCATGGCGAGAAATACCTTGCTGGTTCGCACCGGAAACTGCGCCATCAACTTGATGCGTTCGATGATCTCTTCGGGCGTCAGATGTTTTTTCGGCGGCACGGCATCGAGACATTCGATGGTGAGTTGCGGATCGCGATCGTTCGCCCAATCCCAGCTTCGATAGCGCACGAACAGTACATCCGCCCTGGGTTTCAACTGCATCCAGTGACCGCTATGGCCGGCGGGTCGAGTAGCGCTGAGCAACAGCTCGAACTCGCTATCCGGCGCCAGCTTCATATCCGTATCGTCGAGACTGGTGACGTCACCGATCTCGGATAGATCGTCCACCATTCCCGATAGCCCGTGTTGGGCAACGAAGATCAGTCGCTTGACCGTGCCGCGATTGCCGCTAATGCGATAGGTCAGATCGCTGCGCAGCGGACAATAAAGATAGATGTCGTCGGGATTCGGCTGGCAGGTGTACACCGGATTCCATAGCGGCGCCCAATCGGGATGCTCCGCATCGGCGTGGAAATAAGCGAAATACGAATAGGAGAGATTCATCATGATCTGCCGGAATGTCTCGGCGCGATACCGCGGATCATCCGGACGCCAAGTATTACTCAGCTCATGCACCGCTTGCCTGAGGGGCGCGAGATAGGCGAACAGCTCGTCGGCTGCCTGGTCCAGACCCGTGCCTGCCACGCTCGACGCCGCATTGGGCGCCGCAGTGCTCAAACTACCGCCAAATAGAGTCGGCGTGACGGCAGCAACTGCCAGAAGATCCCGCCGATTAAGCTGGCCCAATGGCGGCGTTGAGGGGATGTCTTTCATGTGATGCCCTGTCGGCCACAGTGCCGTGTGTGCGAACCCTTGTAACTTGTACACAGGGGCCCGCACACACGCATGGTCTTACACCAGTACTCGCGAACTCATCAGAACCTATACCGCAGCCGGGCGCCGTAGGTGCGCGGATCGCTATAGGTCTTCGTGTTAAAGCCGAACGCGAGATGGTAGAACCCAATGGAGCCTGCGACATAGCGTTCGTCCGTCGCGTTATTGACGAAGGCAGAGAGGTCGAGGGGCGCGCCCATCACGTCTGACCAGGTTGCATTGAGATCGAGGACGCCATACGACTCCTGGCGTAACGTATCAATGTTGATTTGCCCATACGACTGCAGAGATGCCAACGGCCCGGATGCGGCGATGAATACACCGCTCTTCGCCGCATAGGTGGCCTGCAAGTCAACCGTACCCGCCGTGCCCAGCGGCACCTGGTAGAGGAGCGCCGCGCTGCCGGCATGCTTGTGCACATAGGGCCAGGGTGTCGTGGATAGATCCGAATTCGGCACATTCGGATTCCGTACGCTATCCGTGCCAATCCACTTGGTATATTCCGGATCAATGTACGCATAGGTTAGACGCAACGACAATGCGTCGGTCGGCGCAATCGTCATTTCGAGCTCGGCGCCCTTGATCGTGGCCTTGGCGGCATTCTGAATGACCGTTTGGAAGCCCCCCCCACCAGGCGGGAGCAACGCGTTGGTGCGCTGAATGTTGTCGTACCACTGGTGGAACAACGCCACGTTGGTACGGTATCGCCAGTCGCCCATTGACCAGTCCAGCTTGGTGCCCAACTCCACATCCGTCACGGTCTCTTCCTCGAACGGCGCGAACGTCAAATTGTTGGTCGCACGCGTACTGAACCCGCCCGAGCGGTACCCCAGTCGGCTGGTCAGGTAGACGAGCAAGTTATCGTTGGGCTTGTAGTCGAGCGAGGCCGTCGCGGTGGGAGCGGAGAATGTCTTGCTCTCCGTACGCCGGCAATTACCCGGCAGCAGCGGGCTATTATTCCGGTCAACCATTAAGCACGTCGTCGGCGTGTACGTCTCAGCGGTAACCTGCTTCTCGTCGATGGTATAGCGCCCGCCCAGCGTAAGAGACCATGCGGGGGTCAACTTGTACGTGCCCTGCAGGAAAGCGGCGTAGCTTGCATTCTTGACGGATCCGCCACTGATCCGGCGGCCCGAAAGGAAGTCAAGAATCCAGGAATCGGAGAACTCCCTACCCTTCTCGTGGTAGTAGTACAGCCCTGTCGTCCAGTTGAGCTTGTCCGACGTGCCGAGCAACTGCAATTCGTCGCTCCAGCTTTGCATCTCCGCCGGCTGACGGGATTCAGTCAATCGGGGTATCGCGCTGCCATCCTGGTCGGCGAGACTCTCGTACTCGACATCGCGGTAGCCAGCGATGTTCTTCAGCGTCAGGCCACCACCCAGCTCGAATTTCGTCGTATTGATTACGCCCCAGACATCGATTTCTTCATACTGGTCGAGGTTAGACTCGATGTGGTCGATGTCACGCGCCTGCTGTCGCTGCCATGCAGCGGTGTACGGGAAAAACGTGGCTGCCGTAGAGCCCGCCCTCACCGCCACGAGAACGGGTGCACGTCCGTGGTTTCGCCCCCGATCGTAACTGGCGATGGTGTAGTTCTCGATGGCATCGGTGATGTTCCAGACCGCCGACAGCCGCGCCGACTTGGTGTCATCGTCACCGAGCTTGTGGCCGTTGAGCACATTCGTCTGGTGTCCGTCCTTCTCAAAAGATTTGCCGGCAAAGCGCGTCGTGAACGTCGGGCTCACCGGCATATCCACGGCAAGCTCGGTTTCGATCATGCCGTAGTTGCCGAAACCCAGGGCTACCTCACCGCCAAACTCCGTCCCGGGACGCTTCGGTGTGAACAACACGGCGCCGCCGGTAGTGTTGCGGCCAAACAGCGTTCCCTGTGGGCCTTTCAGCACCTGCACGGATTGCAGGTCGTACAACGCGAGATTGGTGCCTTGTGCCGGGGCCATCACCACTTCGGCGAAGTAAGCCGCGGCCGACGGATCCTGGCCAAACAGAGATTCCGTCGGGCGCACGCCGCGCAGCGCATAGATCGGCGCATTGCGTCGGCCCGTGCCTTCGCTGATCGACAGTGTCGGCACAATGCGTTGCAGGTCCGCAGCCCTGCCGATGTTGTAGGCTTCGAGGTCATCGCCAGATATCGCCGTCACCGCAATCGGCACCGACTGCAAGCTCTCTTCGCGGCGCCGCGCGGTGACCACGACCTCTTCAAGTTCGCCGCGTGCCGCCGGTTCCTGGGCCTGTGCCGTGCTGGCATAGGGAATGGCTGAAAACACCAGCATAAACGCTGAGCCTGCAATACCCAGTGCACCTGGCCTGGCGACCACTCGGCATTGTTTACGATCGGCACGATCAGAATGATTCGCTGCTCTACTCATCTTAGCCCCCTTCAAACGATTGTTCTGTTGCTGTTATTGGTACCCACACTTGGCGAGTGGTGTTACCGGGTGCGCTGTAAGGCATTCGCCCCACCCCCATTATTTTTTGATAGTGCTTACTTTCCAACAAGCTTGTTTCGACTGTGTGCTTTCATCAGCGGCTTCGTCAAGGGGCGCATTCCACTATCTGGAAACGCACTTGTCGGACTTAGGTTGCACATCGGCGCGCCGAAACGCGGTGGCCTTTGCGGCATAGAGTGTCTATTCTGCCTAGCGCCGATTTGCTTAAGAGCGTCACCACTCTGCACATTGATGGTGATGCTTGAGCACGATCTCGCCGCATTGATACCTTAAGAATCCAGAGAATTACTTAAACAGCCGAGGGGATTCGCCTCATGTCGCACAGCGTCGATTCGATTCGCACCCACGTCGCCGCAGCCTATCCCGCGCACGGCGTCGCGTGGTACGCAACGATCCTGCTCGCCGTTCTTTACTGGTTGTCGGTATTGGATCGCTTCATCATTTCGCTGCTGGTCGAACCGATCAAACGTGACTTGGGGTTAACCGACTTGCAGTTCGGCATGCTACATGGCTTCGCCTTTGCCGCCACCTTCGCGATTTTTGGTCTGGCCTTCGGCGTGCTCGCGGATCGATTTAGCCGCCGTTGGGTGATCTTCGCGGGTGTCTCGGTGTGGTCGGTGGCCACGGCGTTGTGCGGGGTTGCACAAAACTACTGGCACCTGTTGTTGGCGCGTATCGGTGTGGGCGCGGGTGAAGCCGCGCTCAACCCGTGCGCCACCTCCATGCTCGCAGACATGTTCCCGCCGCAGCGGCTGACGCTGCCGATGGCGGTGTATGCCATGGGCGCGAGTGTCGGCGTCGGCACGGCATTCTTGATCGGCGGCGTGATCGTTGAGTTGGTCTCGCAGGCAGAGGTGTATACGCTGCCGTTGATCGGCGCAGTGCGTTCGTGGCAGGCAGTATTCTTCATTGTTGGCGTGCCTGGCGCACTGCTGTCATTGATCATCTTCACCGTGCCGGAACCAGCGCGCCGCGGTCAACGCGCCGCTGCACACAGCGAACGCTCCTTGACCAGCACCTATCGCGAACTGTTGGCGTTCATGAAGTTGCGGCCGCGCTTTTTCCTCTGTCACTACGCGGGCTTCGCCTTCGCATCGGCCGTGGTGGCTGGCGGCGGCGGTTGGTATCCAGTACACATGGGCCGAGCGTTCGGCTGGACGCCGTCGCAGATCGGCTTGTACCTGGGGTTAACCCTGGTGGCCGCCGCCCTCATCGGCAACTCGATCACCGGCCGGCTGATCGATGCGATGTTTCGCGGCGGCTATAAGGACGCCCAGTTGCGTTGGTATGCGGGTGCCTTAGTGGCGGCAGTACCGGTGGGTGTTTTCACCTTCACCAGTGACAATGCCTGGCTGTTTCTCGGCGGCATAGCGCTGTACCTGATGCTGATCCAGCCATTCGCCGCGTGCTGCTATACGGCGCTGAATCTCGTCACGCCCAACCATCTACGCGGTACCGGCGTCGCCTTCTTCGGGATCACTGCCGGCCTGATCGGCGGTGGCACCGGCCCGATACTGATCCCGGCCGCAGCCAAGTTATTCGCTGACGGCAACACCGCCATCGGACAGGGCATGGCGACCGTGATCGCATTGAGCTTCCCCATCGCGGCCGGTCTGTTAGCGTTCGCGCTGCGCGGCATGCGTGAGGCAGTTACAGCAAACGCGGCCAGTTCAGAATGACACGGCACCGCAGAAAATCGCTCCGGTGTCGACGCTTACCTTAACAGGCTGTTGAAAATCTCATTTTCAACAGCCTGTTTTCCGGGCCATGGATGGCCCGGCGAAATCATGCGCTGCTAAGCGCTTGATTTCGGGAGCGCGAAAAAGTCACGCCTTTTTCGAAGCGACGTTGAAAAGGGTAGGAC
>JANMSB010000025.1:0-4602 GCA_031388915.1 Pseudomonadota bacterium
CACCGCCAGTCAGTATGCAGTCGAGCAGTTAATGAATGCTCAATTCCGTATGATTAAGCGCGCCGGCCACGCGCCGTTCATTTCGCATCGCGATGAATTCTTACATGAGCTGCAACAGTTCTTGCAGGGCCTCGACAGCACGCAGGCGGCGGTCGCGCATGTCTGAACAAAGCCAGGACCTGCACAGCATCGATCGCCACGCAGCGCGTCGCTCGTTCAGCGCCGCCAGCGCGCAATATGATCGCGTCGCGGTATTGCAGACCGAAGTGCGTTCGCGTCTATTGGAACGCTTGGACATCATCAAGCTCTCGCCTACCGCCGTACTAGATCTCGGTTGCGGCACGGGCCTGGCGAGTCAAGCCTTGCAACAACGCTATCCACAAGCGCAGGTGATCGCCATGGATGCCGCGTTCGGTATGCTGCAACAAGCAGGTCGCCACTACAGCATGATGCAAAAATTTCTGCACAAGGGGTACATCCGTGTCTGCGCCGACGCGTTTCGCCTGCCGTTTCAAAGCGGCTCGATGGATTTGGTGTACAGCAACTTGATGTTGCAGTGGTGCGATCCACCGGATGCGGTGTTTGCCGAGATACGTCGCGTACTCAAGCCCAACGGCGCATTTCTGTTTGCGAGCTTTGGCCCGGATACCCTGAAAGAACTACGCGCTGCGTGGGCAACGGTCGACAATCACACGCACGTGAATCGTTTTATAGACATGCACGATCTGGGCGATGCGATGGTGCGTGCCGGTTTGGCCGAGCCGGTGCTGGATGTTGAACGCTTTACGCTGACGTATACCGATGCCATGGACTTGATGCGTGAGCTCAAAGCCATCGGCGCGCACAACGTTACCGCCGGCAGGCGCCATGGATTGACCGGTCGTACTGCGCTTAAGCAAATGCTGGCTACCTATGAAGCACAACGCCGTGAAGGCGTATTACCTGCCAGCTACGAGGTGGTATATGGACAGGCCTGGGGAAACGCTCAACCCATCGGTAGTTATGAGCGCAATATCACTGGCGAAGTGCTGATACCGATGACTAAGATCGGACGGCGGACCACGCGCTAGTCTGCGTGCGGCGAAAGATGCCGGCGCCTGGTCAGGCATTCGGTATGGTTGCGCCAATCCCTTCCACGACAAAGTCGTTAATGGCCGCCTCGATTTGCTTGTCCGTCGCCAGACCGCGGGGGAAGATCCAGTCCTTGAACATGATGCAGGCAAGCACTGCCACGAATGACACCCGCACCATCAGCTTGGGATCAACCTTTGGCTTGTCTCTCATCCACGTCGCCAGATTGGCGGCGCCATGCTCAAAGTAAGTGCGCAGGCTGTCAATCTCGCCTACGCCATGCGAAGTTCCCTTGTCGTAGGCCTGCGCGACCACCAGCGATGTGAGCATCTCCGAGTGTTCACTGATGAAACTTTGCAGCTCAGAAACGTAGAGGTGGGTTAGCCCCTTGCTTGCCACTTTGCGGCCGTCAGGCACGTGTTTGTTGACGAAGCCCAGGAAATGCTGGTCTATCGGTTTGAAGATCGTTTCGCGGAACAGGTTGGACTTCGATCCGAAATATCGAAACAACTGAGCCTCGGTCACGTCGGCCGTGCGAGCGACGGCAGCCGTGGTGGTTCCAGCAAAACCACAGCGTTTGAATTCCTCGCCTGCGGCCTTGACGATGCGATTCATGATGTCGTCCGGAGAGCGTCGCTTGCGTCGCGCAGCAGTCGGTAGCTGCTTGCGCTTCGGTTGCTTGCGTTTCGAAGCAGGCGAAGCAGCGGCTTTCAGTGGTTTCTTCTTTGGCAACGTAGACCCCTTGGAAGCTATCGATAGGGCACCAACCAGGTGGCGCCCATGAAATTATTACTGACTAAGTTCTAACGCGCCGTTGAGCGCGCCATCCGCGCTGACCCGTGGCGGATTGGTTGCGTTGCTGAATTCTTGAGAGGTCATCGCGCCGCCGGTGGAAAAACCGCCAGTGCGCCGCCGTCCACAGGTACATCGATGCCCGTGATGAAGCTGGCGGCCGAAGAACACAGAAACAGGGCGACAGATGCAATCTCATCGGCAGTCCCCATACGCGGCAACGGCGAACCCGAGATCATGTTTTGCATCCGCGGTTCGACTGCCAGTTCGGCGCGTCCCATGGGCGTATCGATAATGCCCGGTGACAGGGAGACGATGCGTGCGCCCTGACGACCGAAGGAAAGCGCCTCGCGTCGGGCAAGGCGCTGGACGCCGCGCTTGGACACGGAATAGGCCATTTTCGGCACGTCCGGATGAGAGAGTAGCGAGGCGACGTCTTCCGGCGCGGTGATCTTATCGAGCATCGCGTCTGCACCCGGCAACGGCAGCATGTGGCCTGACATAGAAGCCAGCAGCACCGCGGCGGCGCCTGGCGACAGATACGGGCGCACCGCCTGCAACAGCCGCATAGAGCCGGCCAAATTGACGTCCAGGATGCGCGCAGGATCGGCCATGCTCGGCGACAGACCTGCGCAATGCACCAGCGCGCCGACGAAACGTCCCTCCAAGAGCGGCTTCAATTGCTCCGCGAGCGTTGGTGACGCGATATCGGCTGCGAGCAACTGAACTTCGGCCTTGGGCTGCAAGGACGCCGCCATCGCCTCCAGCTTGGCGCGGTTCAGATCGCACAATAAGAGCGGCCATCCAGCTTCGCAAAAAAGCCGAGCGGTGGCCTCGCCCATCCCCGCTGCTGCGCCAGTGATGACAGCAATGCCTGAGGGCCGTGACTGCTCCATTTCCATCATTATTCCCCTACCTTCAATTGATTTGACGCTTGCTTGCTATCCAGCAAAGCCAAGCATCAGTGGACGACGCTTTATGACCAAGCCCTACTATTTTTTCAGCCCTATGCTCGATGCGTCGCGAGCCGGTGACCACATTATTCAAGGGACGGTTGAGTAACACCAGCGGCCATGCCTGTTCGGGTTTCGACAGGTCAGTTACATGGAAGCTCGCGTGCGGCACGGAAGGCTTTTTGAGATCGACGGTGTGCACTGTCGCACCGAACTCGCCGAGTATCAGCGCCACTGCCGCGCCCATTCCCGACGACGCTCCGGTCACGACGACGGTGGTACCCCGATACCCAAGCCCATCAAGATTACTCATGTCTATGCCCCAACATCACGTAACTGTTTTTCGATTCGTTGCTTAAGCGATGACGCCTTTGGCCTTCAACGCTTCGATGTGCTCCCACTCTAAGCCCAATTCCATCAGGAACACTTCCGTATGCTCGGAGGCCTGTGGCGCTCGCGTGGTATTGACGGGCGCATGGTCGAACTGGACCGGCCCGCGCACGAGTTTGATCGGTGCGCCACCATCGATGGATTCGACTTCAAACAACATGTCGTTGGCGAGCGCCTGTTCGTCAGTCGCTAAATCCAGAAAGCTCTGCACCGGCGCCCACTGGCCCTGCAGGGTGCGCAGGTGCTTGCGCCAATAGTCGAACGGCTGCTGGGCGACGGCAGTCTGAATCACTACGCTCGCTGCCTCCCAGTTCTGCATCAGCGCTTCCGCAGTGGCATAGCGCAAATCATCGGCGCATTCCGGGATGCCTAAGTGCATGAAGGTGTCGCGAATATAGGGGCCCGGCGTCACCATGTTAAGCACGATCTGGCCGCCGTCTGAGGTTTTGAAACTCCCCAGGAACGGATTGCCTTTGGAGCTGCCGGATTTCGGCAAACGGTTGCGCACGACTTCGTTTCTTTCGATGTATAAATCAATACCCGAGCCGGCCGCCCACCAGCCGGTGCTCATCAGGGAGATGTCGACTTCAGTGGCCTTGCCGGTTTTTTCGCGATGGAACAGCGCAGCCGAGATGCCGCCGGCAATGGTCATGGCGCCGATGGAGTCGCCGAAGGCCGGCACCCCTTGCATCAAAATACCGTCCAATTCTGCAGGCGTCATGGCATGGCCGATGCCGGTGCGCGTCCAGAACGCCGTGTTGTCGAAACCGCCCACCTCACGCTCCGGCCCCTTGTCCCCATAAGCACTGCCGCGCGCATAGATGATGTTCGGATTGATCTTGCGGATGTCGGCAACGTCGATCTTCAGCCGGGTGCGCGCCGAGGGCAGGTAATTGGTGAGAAACACATCGGCGCTCTTGGCGATCTCATAGATCAACTGCAATCCTTCTGGCGTACCAATATCAATGCCGACGCTGCGCTTGCCGCGATTAGCGTGCTCCATCATGGTATTGCGCAGCGGATCGATTTTCATCCCGCCCATGTTGATGAAGCCGCGCTGCAAATCGCCGCGCACCGGATGCTCGATCTTGATTACCTCCGCGCCCCAGTCGGCGAGCAAGCCACCGGCAGCCGGAACGAAGGTGAACTGCGCCACCTCAAGAACTCGTACTCCTGCCATTACCTGCGTCATGTCGTTGCTCTCGTTGCCGTCTGAATCTGTATCGCGTTTTATAGATAGGGTGAGCTATCTTAGCAGGCTGTTGAAAATCTCATTTTCAACAGCCTGTTTTCCGGGCCATGGATGGCCCGGCGAAATCATGCGCTGCTAAGCGCTTGATTTCGGGAGCGCGAAAAAGTCACGCCTTTTTCGAAGCGACGTTGAAAAGGGTAGGAC
>JANMSB010000084.1:0-12402 GCA_031388915.1 Pseudomonadota bacterium
GCGAGCAACGTGGGTGAGATCGCACATCTGGCGGCGATTGCCATGCCCAGCATCGGCCTGCTAACCAATGCCGGCGCGGCACACTTGGAAGGCTTCGGTGGTCTGGCGGGCGTGGCCAAGGGCAAGGGTGAGTTATTTGAAGCGCTGCCGAAGCAGGGCGTCGCCATCATGAATGGCGACGATGAGTTCGCTGACTATTGGCGTACGCATTGCAATGCCGGCACCATTTATAGTTTTGGCGTGGATCGCGCTGCCGACTTCACTGCCAGTAAAGTATTGGCGCACCATGAACAAGGCGGCTTTCAAACACACTTTGAGTTGATTACGCCGCAGGGCAGCGTACCGGTGAGCTTGCATTTGGCCGGCATTCACAACTTACGCAATGCCTTGGGCGCAGCCGCTGCCGCACATGCGGCGGGCGCGTCGCTGGCTGAAATCCAGACTGGTTTGAACAACATGCGCCCAGTGGGCGGTCGCTTGCAGCCCAAGCCGGCGCTCAACGGCGCGGCATTGATCGACGATTCGTACAACGCCAATCCCAACTCCGTCAAAGCCGGCATCGATGCGCTGCGCAGTCGCGGTGGACGACGTTGGTTGATCTTCGGCGAAATGTTGGAGCTCGGTCCGGATGCACCGCAGTTGCATGCCGACGTGGGCACCTATGCACGTGCGGCCGGCGTGGAACGACTGTTAGCCGTAGGGGCGAATGCGCAGCACGCAGTGGCCAGCTTTGGTGCCGGTGGGCAATGGTTCGCTTCGTTGGATGAACTGATCGCTGTGGCCAAGGCCGGTCTTGAACCTGGTGTAACCGTACTAATCAAAGGCTCGCGCGGCAATCGTTTGGAACGTGCGGCGGCAGCCTTGGTGGCGAATCCATCGGTTGTTAGTGACGCCCACTAAGAACAATAAGAGAACATTATGCTGTACTACCTGGCACAACAACTCGCGACCCAATACTCGGGCTTCAATGTTTTTAACTATCTGAGCATGCGCGCCATCATGTCGGCATTGACCGCCTTGGTGATGTCCTTCGTGTTGGGTCCGAAAATGATTCGGATGTTCACCGAAAATCAAATCGGCCAGCAGGTGCGCAGCGATGGGCCGCAATCGCACTTAAGCAAAAAAGGCACGCCCACCATGGGTGGTGCATTGATCCTGATCGCCATCGTGGTGAGCACGCTGTTGTGGGCGGATTTGAAAAATCGCTATGTGTGGATTGTGCTCGCCACCACCGTTGCTTTCGGCTTGATCGGTTTCTGGGATGACTATCTGAAGTTGGTGGTGGGCAACAGTCGCGGCTTGATCGCGCGTTACAAGTATTTTTGGCAAACCGTGGCGGGCCTGGGCTGTGCCATCGCGCTGTATGTGACTGCGCAGGTGCCTGCGGAAACAGCGCTGTATGTGCCGGTGTTCAAACAGGTGGCCATTCCCTTGGGTTTTGGCTATGTGTTGCTGACGTACTTGGTGGTGGTGGGTTCCAGCAATGCAGTGAATCTCACCGATGGTTTGGATGGCCTGGCCATCATGCCGGCAGCGATGGTTGGCGGTGCACTGGGCGTGTTCGCCTGGGTCAGCGGCAATGTGGTGTTTGCCAACTACTTGAGCATTCCGCACATCCCCGGCAGCGGCGAAATGCTGGTGTTCTGCTCGGCATTAGTTGGCGCAGGCCTCGGCTTTTTGTGGTTCAACGCCTATCCCGCGCAAGTATTCATGGGCGATATCGGCGCGCTGGCATTGGGTGCGGCGCTGGGTGTGGTCGCGGTAATTGTCAGACAAGAAATCGTGTTGTTCATCATGGGCGGTGTGTTCGTGATGGAAACCGTGTCGGTGATGTTGCAAGTCGGCTCATTCAAGCTGCGCGGTAAGCGCATTTTCAAGATGGCGCCGATTCATCATCACTTTGAATTGAAGGGCTGGGCCGAACCCAAAGTCATCGTGCGTTTCTGGATCATCACCTTCATCTTGGTCCTGGTGGGTCTGGCCACCTTGAAGGTGCGCTGATGACAAACCTTAAGGGCAAGCGCTTGATCGTGGGCTTGGGCCGCACCGGTTTGTCGGTGGCGCGGCACCTGCACGCGCAGCGTATTGCCTTTGCGGTTACTGACGGTAGCGCTGCGCCGGGTGGGTTGGATGCGCTCAAAGAGTGTGCGCCGGATGCGCCGTTGTTCCTGGGCAGCTTGACGCCAGCCGCGCTCGAAGGTGTGGTGGAAGTGATTGCTTCGCCCGGTATCGCGCTGCGTTCGCCGCTGCTCAGTGAGGCACAGGCGCGTGGCTTGCCGATCATTGGCGATGTGGAATTGTTCGCACGCGCCACGCAAACACCTGTGGTCGCAATCACCGGGACTAATGGCAAGAGCACCGTGACGACCCTGGTGGCGTTGATGGCGCAAGCCGCCGGCTTGCGTGCCTTTGCCGGCGGTAATCTCGGTCGGCCTGCCTTGGATCTGCTGCAAGAAACGCCGGCGGATTTGTTTGTACTGGAGCTGTCGAGCTTTCAGTTGGAAACCACGCAAAGCCTGGCGACGCGTACTGCGACCGTGCTTAACGTCACTTCCGATCACATGGATCGCTACGACTCGATGCTTGATTACGCGCAAGCTAAGGCGCGTGTGTTTGATCGTTGCGCAGTGGCCGTGGTCAATCATGACGATCCGCTGGTGGCGGCCATGCCGCGTCACGGCCAACGGGTGTTGAGCTTTAGCGTGCAACCCGACGCAACGGCCGATTACACGATTGCCCCGGCGAACAACGACGTGTGGTTATGCCGTCACAGTGAGCGGTTGCTGCCAATGTCGGAACTGCAAATCACCGGCCTGCACAATGCCGCTAATGCACTGGCGTCGCTGGCGATGTGTGAAGCCTTGAATCTGGAGCGCGCGGCATGTTTGCAAGCGCTGCGCGAGTTTCCGGGATTGCCGCATCGCGCCGAATGGATCGCGGATGTCAACGGCGTGCGTTATATCGAAGATTCCAAGGGCACCAATGTCGGCGCCACGCTGGCAGCGGTGAATGGTATGCCCGGTCCTTTGATTGTCATTGCCGGTGGGCAGGGCAAGGGTCAGGACTTTGCGCCGTTGGCCGCTGCATTCCGCAACAAGGTGAAGCATGTGGTGTTGCTGGGTCAGGATGCCGCGCAGATTGAAGTCGTGCTCAAAGATGTGTGCAGCACCCAGCAGGTGAGCAGCATGGAGCAGGCAGTGAAGGCCGCAGCGCAGGCAGCGCACAGCGGCGACACGGTGTTGTTATCACCGGCCTGCGCCAGCTTGGATATGTTCCGTGATTACGCGCACCGCGGCGCGGTGTTTGCCGCTGCGGTGAAGGAGCTGCGCGCATGAGCAGCCCAATCAATCATATCGGCAGCCCCTCCATGAGCTACGCCCGCGGCGGCACACGCGGTCGGCCCCTGCAACTCGACACGCTATTGGTGTTGGCAGTGGCCGGCATCTTGTTGGTGAGTGCGGTGATGGTGGCGTCCGCATCGATCTCGATTGCCGCCAAGGAAACCGGCGATGCGTTCTATTACCTGAAACGCCAGTTGGTGTTCATTGCGTTGGGCGTGTTGGCCTGCGGCGTGATGACGCGTATTCCCAGTGTATTGTGGGAAAAGCTGCAAGTGCCGCTGTTATTGGCAGCGTTTGCCATGTTGATCCTGGTGTTGATTCCCGGCATTGGCGCGGTGGTGAACGGCAGCCGTCGCTGGATTCGTCTGCCGATGTTTAATTTTCAACCTTCCGAAGTGGCACGGTTGTTCATTCTGATGTTCATCGCCGGCTATGTGGTGCGCAAGCAGAAGGAACTCAAGACCGGCTTGCATGCCGCGCTATTTCCTTTGGGTGTATTGGGCGCCGCATCGTTGTTATTGCTGCTCGAGCCCGACATGGGTGCTGCTGTCGTGTTGCTGACGGTGGGTGTCGGCTTGTTGTTTTTGGGTGGCATGCAGTTGCGTTACTTCTTCATGGCAGCCACAGCGGGTTTGGTGGCCATGAGTTTGTTGATGCTCTTGTCCGAATATCGCTGGAAGCGCGTCACCGGATTTATTGCGCCGTTTGAAGATCCATTCGGTAAAGGCTTTCAGTTGGTGCAGTCGTTGATCGCCATCGGTCGCGGCGAGCTGTTCGGTGTGGGCTTGGGCGCTAGCGTACAGAAGTTGTTTTATTTACCGGAAGCACATACCGACTTTGTATTTGCCGTGATTGCCGAAGAGTTCGGCTTTCTCGGCGTGCTAGCCGTGCTGGCGCTGTTTGGTCTGGTGGTGTGGCGCAGCTTGCGCATTGCCCATGCCGCTGCCGAAGCTAACCTCGCGTTTCAAGCCTTTGTTGCCGCTGCCTTCGGCATGTGGGTGGGCTTGCAGGCCTTCGTCAACATTGGTGTGAACATGGGCATTCTGCCCACCAAGGGGTTGACGCTGCCCATGTTGTCCAACGGCGGCTCCAGCTTGTTGGTGGCGTTGGCGTGGTTGGGCATTGTCTTGCGCATTGGCCATGAAGCCAATCTCTCGGGTCGTTCGGCCATGCCGCGTGAACGTGTTGGGAAGGCGGTGAACAAGTGAGCCAGCCCAGCAAACCAGGAGTTGCACTGATCATGGCGGGTGGCACGGGTGGTCACGTGTTTCCCGCGCTGGCGGTAGCGCGTTGCCTGCGCGAACGTGGCTTAACGCCGGTGTGGTTGGGCACCGAGCGCGGCATGGAAAGCAAGCTGGTGCCGCAACATCACATCGAGATGGAGTTCATCACGGTGGCCGGTGTGCGTGGCAAAGGCTTGAAGACGGCGTTGCTCGCACCGCTGCATTTATCGCGGGCCGTGTGGCAAGCCATCGCCGTGATCCGTAAACGTCAACCGGTGGTGGTGTTTGGCGCCGGTGGTTTTGCCAGTGGTCCGGGTGGCATCGCTGCCTGGTTGTTACGCAAGCCGTTAGTGATTCACGAACAGAATGCCATTGCCGGTATGACCAATCGCTGGTTGGCAAAACTGGCGCGGCGTGTGTATGAAGCCTTTCCAGGGTCGTTTGCTCATTCGGCAATTTGTGTGGGTAACCCGGTGCGTCGCGAGATCGCGGCGGTACCGCCGCCTGCTGAGCGTTTTGCCGGTCGCAACGATGCCCTTCGTGTGTTGGTGGTGGGCGGCAGCTTGGGTGCGCAGCGTCTTAATGCGCTGCTGCCGGAGGCGCTGGCGCTACTGCGGCCGCATGAGCGTCCGCAAGTGATTCATCAAGCCGGCGAGCGCAATCTGCCGCAGGCACAAATTAATTATCGCGAAGCCAATGTGCAGGCCGATGTGCGTGCCTTTATCGACGATATGGCGGCGATGTATGGTTGGGCGGATCTGGTGGTGTGCCGCTCAGGCGCGTTAACCGTGAGCGAGTTGGCGGCAGTGGGGGTGGCGTCAGTGTTGGTGCCGTTCCCCGCGGCGGTGGACGATCATCAAACGCATAACGCGCAGTTCCTGGTGAACGCCGGCGCCGCCATCCTGATTCAAGAGCGCGATCTGGTGGGCGACAAGGGGGCGCAACGTCTAGCAGATGCGTTGCACAACCTGTGCGTGCAAGGACGCGAGCACTTGTTGCAAATGGCGCAGCGTGCGCGTTCACGCGCCATTGTCGATGCCGATGTGCGCATTGCCGATGAATGTATGCGTCTGGCGAATCCGGCTTTTGTCGGAGGTGCGGCATGAGCCAGACAACACCGACCGTTCCGAGCCTCATTCATAATGGCGCGATGGCGGATCGCATGCGCCGCATTCACACCATCCACTTCGTGGGTATGGGTGGCGCAGGTATGGGTGGCATCGCTGAGGTGTTGTTAAACCTTGGTTACGCTGTGCAAGGTTCGGATCTCAAGCCCAACACGGTGACGCGCCGTCTGCAATCGCTGGGCGCGCGTGTGATGTTTGGTCATGCGGCGGAAAACATTAGCGGCGCCGACGTGATCGTCGTGTCCACCGCCGTGGCCAGCGAAAATCCCGAAGTCGTGCAAGCTCACGCGCAGCGCGTGCCGGTGGTGCCGCGTGCGGAAATGTTGGGCGAGTTGATGCGCTTCCGCTATTCGATTGCGGTGGCGGGCACGCATGGCAAGACCACCACTACCAGCATGGTGGCCAGCTTGTTGGCGGAAGGCCGGCTCGATCCCACCTTCGTGATCGGTGGTCGCTTGAAGAGCGCCGGTACCAACGCACGTCTGGGCACTGGCAAGTACTTGGTGGCCGAGGCCGATGAAAGCGATGCCTCGTTCCTGCACTTGCAAGCCATGATCGCGATTGTCACCAATGTCGATGCCGATCATCTCGGCACCCATGACGGCGACTTCGAACGCTACAAACAAAGCTTTATCGACTTCCTGCATAACCTGCCGTTTTATGGTTTGGCGGTGATGTGCGTAGACGATGCCGAGACCGCGGCGTTGATTGATCGTGTCGGTCGTCCGGTAGTGACCTATGGAACGGTGGAACATGCCGATGTGCGTGCGGTAAACATTCAACGTCATGGCATACAGTCGAGCTTTGACGTGCTGCGTCCTGGCAAGCAACCCTTGTCAGTGCGTTTGAACACGCCGGGTTTGCACAATGTATTGAACTCATTGGCCGCCATTGCCGTGGCCACCGAGTTGGAAGTGAATGATCCCGCCATTCAGAACGCGCTGGCGCATTTCCAGGGTGTTGATCGACGCTTACAACAGTATGGCGATGTGCAATTGCACGCTGGCACGGTGACGCTGATTGATGACTATGGCCATCACCCCACCGAAATCGCGGCCACGCTGGAGGCTGTACGCCAGGGTTGGCCGGGGCGCCGAGTGGTGCTGGCGTTTCAACCGCATCGTTACACGCGCACGCGCGATTTGTTGGATGATTTTGCACGGGTATTGGCCGACACCGATGCGTTATTGATCACCGAGGTCTATGCGGCTGGTGAAGCACCAATACATGGTGCGGATGGTAAAGCCATCTGTCGCGCCATTCGCTCGCACGGTCGAGTCGAACCGATACTGGTGAAGTCGGTTGAAGCATTGCCCGAAGCCTTGTTACCCATTCTGCGTGATGGCGATGTGCTGATGACCATGGGCGCCGGCAGCATGGGCGGTTTGGCGGCTGAACTGCCGCAATTGTTGCTGAATGCGCAGTCAAGTCGGGAGGCGATCAAGTGAACGCGCTTCGCCATCATGAGGTGCTGCCATTCAATTTGCCCATCGAGTTGCAAGGCCGCGTGCTGCTTGATGAGCCGCTCGCCAAGCACACTTCATGGCGCGTGGGCGGTCCCACCGATGTGTTGTTCAAGCCGGCTAACAAGTTGGACATTGCGTTGTGCCTGCAATCACTGCCGGTTGATACGCCGGTTTTGTGGTTGGGGTTGGGTAGCAATCTGTTGGTGCGCGATGGTGGTGTGCGCGGCGTCGTCGTTGAAACCCATGGCGCATTGAATGACTTGCAACGCTTGAGTGAAACCGAAGTGTGGTGCGAGGCCGGCGTGCCCTGCGCCAAGTTAGCCAAGCAATGCGCCAAGTGGAATTTGGGACCTGCCGAATTTTTTGCCGGCATCCCTGGCACGTTGGGTGGCGCTTTGGCCATGAATGCCGGTGCGTTCGGCGGTGAAACCTGGCGGCATGTGGTGCAAGTCGAAACCATCAATCGCCAGGGTGAGATCAAACGTCGCACGGAAGGCGAATTCGAAGTGGCATATCGCCACGTGCGTGGGCCGCACAACGAATGGTTTTTAGGCGCGCAGTTGAGTTTCGCGCCCAGTGATGTGGATGGCGAAGCCGAGATTCGTGCGTTGCTGGCGCGTCGCAAAGAAACACAGCCCATCGGTGAGTCGTCCTGCGGTTCGGTATTTACCAATCCGCCTGGTCATCATGCCGCTAAATTGATTGAAAGCGCCGGACTCAAAGGCTTTCGCATCGGTGGCGCCGTGGTTTCACCTAAGCACGCCAATTTCATTATTAACGAAGGCAAGGCCAGCGCATCTGACATAGAGCAGTTGATCGCGCATGTCAAAGCCACGGTGCTTGCGCAGTACGGCGTCGAATTAACGCCTGAAGTGCGCATCGTCGGTGAAGCCTTGTCGAGAGAGCACATATGAATAAGGGCATGAGCAAAGTCAGCAACGCAGCAGAATTCGGTCGAGTCGCGGTGTTGATGGGTGGCACCTCGTCGGAACGCGAAGTGTCATTGGTGTCGGGCGCGGCAGTGCTGGATGCGTTGCAGAAGCGTGGTGTGAATGCAGTCGCGGTGGACGGTATTCCCGCGTTGGTCGAAGCCTTGGTCGCAAAGAAATTTGATCGCGTGTTCAACATTCTGCATGGCCACAAAGGCGGCGGCGAAGACGGTGTGCTGCAAGGTTTGCTGGAAGCCTTCAACATTCCTTACACCGGTTCGGGTGTGATGGCCTCGGCGCTGACCATGGACAAGATCCGCACCAAGCAGGTGTGGCTGTCGCTGGGATTGCCCACGCCACGTTATATCCGCCTAAGTAAAAATGAAGATGGCAAGGGCGACGATGTGATGGCGGCGGCGCGTTCGTTGGGTCTGCCGGTGATCATCAAGCCCTCTTGCGAAGGTTCCAGTGTCGGCGTCAGTCGTGTGTTCAAGGAAAGCGATTTGCAACAGGCGGTGGAGCTGGCGGCGCGCTATCCCGGCGAAATGTTGATGGAGCAGTTGATTCAAGGCAGCGAGTTCAGCGTGCCGGTGCTCGGCGAGCAAGCGTTGCCGAGTATTCGCATCGTGCCCGCCGGTGAGTACTACGACTATCACGCCAAGTATGTTGCCGACGATACCCAATACCTGTGTCCCGGATTGCAAGGCGACGCCGAGCGCGACATGCAGGCGTTGGTGCTCAAAGCCTTTCAAGCAGTGGACTGTCGCGGCTGGGCGCGCATCGATGTGATGCGCGATGCGCAGGGCAACAACTACTTGCTCGAAGTGAATACCGCGCCGGGCATGACCAGTCATTCGCTGGTGCCCAAGTCGGCGCGGGTTATTGGCATTGAGTTCGATGAATTGGTGTGGCGGATTCTTGAAGACACGGTTAACTAACGTAGAGGCGGGTTTAGCGGTCCTCCGCGTTTACCCGCCTGCATGAATCATTGAGGAAAAATATTTGTTCGACTCCGGCAACAAACAGGCTAAACCAGCACGCACCGCGGTAAGCGTCGATGTGCGTCTGGAATGGTTGCGCACCCATCGTCAGCAACTGCTGACGTTCGGCATGTGCGCGGCCGTGGTCTTGTTGCTGTGGTTCGCTGCCGTGTCGATGCTGGATCGGCCGATTCAACGCGCCGAGATCAACGGTAAATTTGTGCAAGTATCGAAGGTGCAGATCGAACAGGCGTTGGAGCCGTTTGCGCGCGCCGGCTTCGTGTCCATCGACTTGGCGGCCGTCAAGCAAGCGTTGGAAGGCATTCGCTGGATCGATCATGTGCGGGTGGAGCGCGCTTGGCCCGATGGCCTGCGAGTGATGGTGACTGAGCAAGTGGCGGTGGCGCGCTGGGGCACATCGGATGAAAAAGTGGGTGGCTTGCTGAATACGCGAGGTGAATTGTTTCTGCCCGAAGCGCGTGATCTGCCAGAGAACCTACCGCAGTTGAAAGGGCCTGTGGGTATGGAAACCCAGGTGGCGCGGTTGTATCTGGATACGTACCCGCGTTTGCTAACCGTGGGCTTGTCGCTGACGCGCGTGTCACTGGACGAACGCGGCGCCTGGAGTTTGCAACTGGGTAACGGTGTGGAAGTGCGGCTGGGCCGGCAGGATGTAGCGGCGCGGTTGGAGCGGTTTATCAGTACTGCAAGCCCAGTGATCGCTACGCGCACTGGCGACGTGGCTTATGTGGATATGCGCTACAGCAATGGCTTTTCCATCGGCTGGGGCAGGGCGGCTGGCGGCCCCAATGGTGGCAAGAGGCAGAGTAATTCAAACCATGGCAATGTCTAAAAAATCAGAACGCAATCTGATCGTCGGTCTCGACATCGGCACCTCCAAAGTGGTGGCGCTGGTGGGCGAGATCAAGAACGATAACAGCATCGAGATCATTGGTCTCGGTTCGCATCCGTCGCGCGGCCTGAAGAAAGGCGTGGTGGTCAATATTGAATCCACCGTGCAATCCATTCAGCGCGCCATTGAAGAGGCCGAGTTGATGGCCGGTTGCGAAATTCATTCGGTGTATGCCGGCATCGCCGGCAGCCATGTACGTAGTTTGAATTCGCATGGCATCGTGGCGATTCGCAACAAGGAAGTGACTGCCGAAGATGTTGATCGCGTCATCGACGCGGCGCGCGCCGTGGCCATTCCTGCCGATCAGAAAATTCTGCACATCCTGCCGCAGGAATTCATCATCGATAATCAGGAAGGCATTCGCGAACCCGTAGGTATGTCCGGCGTGCGTTTGGAAGCCAAGGTGCACATCGTCACCGGCGCGGAAAGCGCGGCACAGAACATCGTCAAGTGCGTGCAGCGTTGCGGCTTGAGTGTTGATGACGTGGTGTTGGAGCAATTGGCATCCAGTTACGCGGTGCTGGCCGACGATGAAAAAGAACTGGGTGTCTGTCTGGTGGATATCGGTGGCGGCACCACTGATATCGCGGTGTTCTCTGGTGGCGCGATTCGTTACACCGCGGTGATTCCCATTGCCGGCGATCAAGTGACCAACGACATTGCGGTAAGCCTGCGTACGCCGACGCATCACGCCGAAGAAATCAAGATGAAGTACGCCTGCGCGCTGTCGCAGTTGGCGCACGCCGATGAAACCATTGAGGTGCCCAGTGTCGGTGATCGCCCGCCACGGCGCTTAGCGCGACAAACACTGGCTGAAGTGGTTGAGCCGCGCTATGAAGAGCTATTTCAAATGGTACGCATGGAGTTGCAACGCTCCGGCTATGAAGAAGTCATTGCCGCCGGTGTGGTGCTGACCGGTGGCAGTTCCAAGATGGAAGGCGCGGTTGAACTCGCCGAAGAAATTTTTCACATGCCGGTGCGCCTGGGGTCGCCGCAACACATCACCGGCTTGGCCGATGTGGTGCGCAATCCCATTTACGCCACGGGTGTGGGTTTGTTGTTGTATGGCCGCGAGAACTATGTGCGTAGCAATCGTCGCGATGCGCCGATTGTCAGTCAGATCAATGTGCGCAATGTGTGGGAGCGCATGAGGGGCTGGTTTCGCGGTGATTTTTGAAGGTAGGGGCGGACCCCTGTGTCCGCCCGCTCGGTTGAAGACGGGCAGACACATAGGTCTGCCCCTACGGTGGAATGTTTTGTTTTTATCTTTTCGTTTGAGACAACTGAAGGGGACTAACCATGTTTGTACTCGCAGATACTGAAAATCAAGGTGCGGTAATCAAGGTCATTGGCGTTGGCGGTGGCGGCGGCAATGCCGTGACGCACATGGTCAACGCAGGCATTGATGGCGTGGATTTTATTTGTTTGAACACCGATGCGCAGGCATTGAAACACTCCAAGGTGAAGATGGGTTTGCAAATTGGTTGCAATATCACCAAGGGCTTGGGCGCCGGCGCTGATCCAGAAGTGGGTCGTCAAGCAGCGATGGAAGATCGCGACCGCATTATCGAAATGATCGAAGGCTCGGATATGTTGTTCATCACCGCCGGCATGGGTGGCGGCACGGGCACGGGCGCGGCGCCGGTGGTTGCACAAGTGGCCAAGGAGCTCGGCATCCTCACCGTGGCAGTAGTGACCAAGCCATTTGCGATGGAAGGCTCCAAGCGTTCCAATCTTGCCGAGCAAGGCATTCTGGAATTGTCCAAGCATGTCGACTCGCTGATCACCATTCCCAACCAAAAGCTGCTCAGCGTGTTGGGTGGCGACATGACGTTGCTGGATGCTTTCAAAGCCGCCAATCAAGTGTTGCAGGGTGCGGTACAGGGCATTGCTGATCTCATCACCAAACCCGGCATGATCAACGTCGACTTTGCCGACGTGCGCACGGTGATGGCGGAAACCGGCATGGCCATGATGGGTTCAGGTACGGGGCGTGGTGAGAACCGCGCGCGCGAAGCGGCCGAAGCGGCTGTGTCCAGTCCGTTGTTGGAAGATGTGAATCTGCAAGGCGCGCATGGTCTGCTGATTAATGTCACTGCTGGTCTGGATCTGCGCACCAGCGAGTTCGCCATTGTCGGTGACACCGTCAAACGCTATGCCTCAGAAGATGCCAACGTGGTGGTGGGCTGCGTGATTGATCCGGAAATGAGTGAAGAGATCCGCGTCACCGTGGTGGCCACCGGTATCGGCCGGCAAGTGCCACAGGTACAACAACCCGAAATGGACAGCCGTCGCCCGGTGGCCATGGACGGGGGTCGTGCCGCGCGTCCCGCACCACGCCCGATTGAAGACCTGAGCATCCCCACCTACATCCGCAATCAGCGTGAGCAACAGGCGGCTGCGCCTGCCCAGCAACGTCGAGC
>JANMSB010000135.1:0-9743 GCA_031388915.1 Pseudomonadota bacterium
GGTGGAAAAGTTCAGTAAGTAATCCAGGCCTTTGAATTCAAATTTGTTTGGGCCGAACTGCAATACGATGTCTTTGTCTTCGCTGCCGACGAGCTGTTCGGGTTTGATTGATTCAAGGAATGCCAGTGTCTTGGCGATGCGTGCCTTGAGGTCGGCAAAGCTGGCTTCGTTGTCTTCGTGTTTGGGGATGTCGACACCGGCCAGGCGAGCCACGCAGCCCTTGGCATTGTCGGTGGCAATTTGCACTTGCTTGATGAAATGCAGCATATCGGGCGCCAGACGGGCAGTCAGCAGGGTGTTGTGGTCAATTTTTTTGCCGTCGGCATACACCACGGCTTTATCGAGCATGGCATCGAGATTCTTCAATAGGCGAGTAAAGACGGGTACCGAAGCGTTGTACATGGAAATCGCTGTCATGGATGTCTCCAGTGATGGTTGTTCGTGAGGGTTGTTGATCGGGCTCGATGAATTGAGCCCCTACAGAATGGCCATCCGAATGTAGGGGCGCGATTTATCGCGTCCGGTTGGCTTGTAGAGCGATGCCTAGCGTATTGGTTCAAGGCTTGTGCGGCAAGGCCAAGTATTCCTTGGACTGCATTTCGGTTAGCCGACTCAGCGTGCGGCGAAACTCGAATTCCAGTTGCGTGCCGGAATAGATCTCTTCTGGGGCAGCGGCGGCAGACACAAAGAGTTTGACGCCGCGATCGTAGAATTCGTCCACCATGTTGATAAAGCGCCGCGCTTGGTTTTCACCGCTGGCGGACAGTTGCGGCATGTGGGAGACGAAAATCGAGTGATAGCAGCGCGCCAGCTCAATGTAGTCGGTGGGACCGCGCGGGCCATCGCACAGCTCTTTGAAATCGAACCACGCGACATCGTCGCTGATTCGTTTGGCTTTGATCTTGCGATGATTGATTTCCAGCATGGTGTTCTCGGCGCCATCACCCTCGGCAAGGTGACTGAACAGCACGGACATCTCGGCCTGCGCGTCGCAATGCCGTTGATCGAACCAAGTGCGCGCATGTTCCAGATGCCGCAGCCGGTAGTCGATGCCGCCATCCACGTTGAGCACCAGGGTGTTTTCCTTGATCGACTTGATGGCCGGTATAAAGCGCACGCGCTGTAGGCCGTCTTTATAGAGCTCATCCGGCGCGCAGTTGGAGGTGGTCACCAGCGTCACGCCGCGATCAAACAAGCCGCGAAACAAATTGCCCAGCAGCATCGCATCGGCGATGTCGGAGACAAACAGTTCGTCGAAGCAGATTACCCGCGTTTTATGCGAGATGTGTTCGGCGATGAGGTCGAGCGGGTCGGCACGATCACGGTGCCGTTTAAGTTCCTCATGCACGGATTGCATGAAGCGATGAAAGTGGCTGCGCTGTTTCTGCTTGAAGGGCAGGCTGCGATAAAACATGTCCATCAGCCAGGTTTTGCCGCGACCAACGCCACCCCATAGATACAGGCCCTGTTCCAGTTGGACGGAGCTATCGCGTCGCGACAGCATCGACTTCCAAAACGACTTGGGTTGCATGGCGTGCAGCAGCCGTTGCCGTAAGTCGTCGAGTTGTTCAACTGCTTGCCGCTGCCGGCTATCGGTTTGATAGCCCAGACGCGCCAACTCGCTTTCGTAGTGCGCGAGCAGCGAATCAATCTGACGTGCCTGCAACAACGCGTGGGCTTGCAGGTGCGTGTCGTTGGGCATGCCGGATTACAGGTCCTGGTAGTTCGGACCCGAGCCGCCTTCCGGCGTTGTCCAGGTGATGATGCCGTAGGGATCTTTGATGTCGCAGGCTTTGCAGTGCACACAGTTAGCTGAGTTGATGCGCAATTGTTTGCCACCCGTATCACTAGGCACCATCTCGTACACGCCTACGGGGCAGAAGCGTTCGCAGGGGTTACCGTATTCCGTCGCGCACTGGGTGGCGCAGATAGTGGTATCGGCGACCTTCAAGTGAATCGGTTGGTTTTCTTCATGCGCATTGCTCGCGAAGTACACCGACGAGAGACGGTCGCGTGGCGGCAACTCGCGCGTTACCCAGTGCCGATCCGGGCTGACGTATTGATCGAGTCGTTGCAATTGGTTGGCATCCAGTTTGTTCTTCAATGTCCACGGCGTATGCCCACCGGTAACGGTTTCCAACGCGCCGTTGAACAAGCCCCACCAGAAGCCACGCTTGAAGCCCGGTTTGATGTTGCGCACTTTGAATAGTTCTTTGCCGCCAGCCGAGGCGCGCCAGCGTGCATCGAAGCCTTCGGTCTTGCCGGTCTCAGCCACATGTTCGGCGGCACACATGCCGGAGCGAATGGCTTGATGGATGCCTTTGATCTTCGGCACGTTCAAGGTGCCGCCAGCATCGCCGATCAACAGCGCGCCGGGCATATCGAGCTTGGGCATCGACTGCCAACCACCGGCAACGATGGTGCGCGCACCTGCAGCCAAGATCTCGCCGCCTTCCAGCAGCGGTTTGACCGAGGGATGATGTTTGAACTGTTGAAAGGCTTCGAACGGCGAGAAGCGTGGATCTTTGTAATCCAGCCCCACCACGTACCCCACGTACACTCGGTCTTGATCCAGGTGATACAGGAAACTGCCGCCGTACGATTTGTTATCCATCGGCCAGCCGGCGCTGTGTTGAATCGTGCCGGGCTTGACGCGACCCGCAGGCAATTGCCACAGCTCTTTAAACCCCAGGCCAAAGGTGGGCGGCGACTTGCCGGCATCCAGTTGAAACTTCTTGATCAGCGCCTTGCTTGCCGAACCGCGCGAGCCTTCGGCGAACATCGTGATGCCCGCCAGTATTTCGATGCCGGGTGTGAAGTTCGGACCTTCGCTGCCGTCTTTGTTCAGCCCCATGTCGCCCACTTGCACGCCGCTCACCGCGCCTTGTGCGTCGTACAGTGGGGCCGCGGCGGCAAAGCCGGGGAACACTTCCACGCCCAACGCTTCGGCCTGTTGGCCTAGCCATGCAGTGAGTTGGCCGAGTGAGATGATGAAGTTGCCGTGATTTTTCATCGGCGGCGGCAATGGCAGGGAATAGGCTTTTTTCTGCGTCATGAATTTGAATTCATCGTGTTGCGCAGGCACGGCCATGCCGGTGTATTGCTTGCGCCAGTCGGGCAATAAGCTGTCTAGTGGTGCGGGTTCCAACACCGCACCGGATAGCGAATGCGCACCCAGGGCAGCGGCCTTTTCCAGCACACAGATACTGGCGTCGGGTTTGAGCTGCTTGAGACGGATGGCGCAGGCCAAGCCTGCAGGACCGCCGCCGACGACCAGGTAGTCGTATTGCATCTGTTCGCGTTCAGTCATGAGTTTGTGTCGTTATAGAAAGTGGATTAGAAAACGCCGATTCTAGAACCTATCTCAAAACGGGGCGAATGCTAAAAATCTGTCATTTCGACCGTAGGGGGAAATCCTTCCGATATCGAAGGCACCTATCTGCCGAGTAACAGAAAGCGTTCTCCCGGAGTTTATCCCGAGCCAGTCCCACAGGGATGACCTTCGACCGTCGAGGCGGTCGAAATGACAACCTTGGGTGGCAATCACGTTAGTAAATTTTGCAATCAGTATCTCATGGTCTAGAGCCAGCATGGCCCACAGCCTGCGCCGCAAAACTCACGCGCGCCTCCACCCACTCATCACGATTTGCCAAGGTGATTTGCCAGCCGTAACGGTCGCAAATGCGCCGCGCCAGATACAGGCCCATGCCGTGACCGCCGGTGCGGGTGGTGTAGCCGCGCGTGAATAAATGGTCCAGTTGCGTCTCGGCAATGTGGCCGCGATTACTGACGGTGAAGCAGTCTGCTTCCAGCTTGCATAACACGCCTTGGCCACCGCTGTGTTGCAGGGCGTTGCGGATCAGGTTGCCGATCACCATGGCCACCATGCTGTCGGGTGCGGCAACGCGCACGGTTTGTATGGATTCGATTTCCAACGTCAGTGCCTGCTGTTGCGCTGTGGCTTGTTGGTCTTCGATTATGCGCGGCAACAAGGCATTTACATCGCACACCAAATCCGCGCCATCGTCGCGCCGTTCCTCGCGCGACAGCACTAATAGGGCATCGGTGAAGTCCGCCATTTCGCGCACCGCGCGTTGAATGCGCGCCAGCGCTTTTTGCGAATGTATTTGGCCGGCATGTTGTTCAGTCAACAGTTCCACCGCGCCTTGGATCACCGCCAGCGGCGTGCGTAGTTCATGACTGGCCGTGGCGGTAAACGATTGCTCGCGTTCCACGAAACCATCCAGGCGTTCCAAGAAGGTATCGATGGAGCGTGCGATGGGTTCCAACTCGTTGCCGGCAAATTCACCTCTGATGCGCAGTTGACGTTCGCCAGGATCGATATCGCTTAAGCGATGGGCCAGTTGTTTCACCGGGTCCACCAAGCGGCCGGACAACTTATACGCCAGCCAGGCAGTGAGCAGAATGGTGCTAATCAAGCCAATGGCCAGAATGCCCGCAGCAATACGTTGTTCGACCAACTGCGTGGTGGTGTCGTAAGTGATGTACAACCGGCCGAACTCGGTGTCGCGCACCAGCACACGCAGATAACGTTTGTCGATGCGCACCGGCCCATACGTGCCCGGCGCATAACGCGCGATGGCGCGTGGCAACTCGGCGATGTCGCGCGAGCGATAAATACGCAATTGCGCCGATTGCAGTGGTTCGGTGCCCGGGTCTTGATGCAGGCGTTGTTGATAGTGCGTCAATTCTTCGGACAATAAGTCGTAAGTGACATTGAGCTCCAAACGCCGATTCGCCAGCAAGGCCCACACCGCCAACAACAATCCCGCAGCAGTGACCATCCCCATCATCGTGCCGGCAATCCGTTGCCGCAGATTCAGATGTGACAGTCGATACCTGAGCCGGTGCAAGCGCCGCCATGAAGGCTTCATGCGGCATCGTCCGGATCGACGAACAGGCGATAGCCGGTGCCGTGGATGGTGTGTAGCAAACGCGAGCTGAAGCCCTTGTCGATGGCGCTGCGCAGCGTATGCATGTGGGCGCGCAGCACATCCGCTTCCGGTGCTTCATCGCCCCATACCGCTTTTTCCAATTCTTCGCGTATGACGACACGATGCGTGTTCTGAATCAGCACCGACAACAGCCGTCGAGTGGTGGGATTGAGTTTGATGGGTTGGCCGGCGCGCTCGGCTTCCAGGGTGTTGAGATCGAATTTCAAATCGCTGACGGCAATGGACGATGAGGGCGGCGTCTGCGGCGCATGGCGGCGCGCCAATGCTTTCAGGCGCATGCCCAGTTCCACTAAAGAAAACGGTTTGACCAAGTAGTCATCGGCGCCGACATCGAAGCCGGTTACTTTGTCGGAGAGTAAGTCCTTGGCCGTCAACATCAGGATGGGCGTATGCAACGCCAGTTCGCCGCGCAGGCGACGGCACAGTTCCAAGCCATCCATGCCCGGCAGCATCAGGTCCAACACCATCACATCAAACGGCTGGTTGCGCGCCAGCTGCAGGCCCTGCAAGCCGTCGCTGGCGTGCGCGACGGTATCGCCGCGCGCAGCGAAGTAGTCGCTGATGTTCTCGGCAATGTCGTGATGGTCTTCTACCAGCAAAATACGCATGGTTATGCAAAGGGTTAGTGTGATCGGGTCGACATTGTATCGAGTCGGCGCGGCCGTCACATGGTTGTCACCGTGTTGTCACGTTGCTGTCGTTTGCAACGAGCACGATAGCCAGCGTGAGGCAGTACATCTGCCACTACTGGAGGCTTGATGACCACCGCCGTACCAAGTTCTGCTCGGGAAAGTCGCCTGATGGCGTGGTTTCATCGCGCCGATGCGGCTGAATATCGGCTGTGCCTGCAAATGAATCGCGCTTGCCGGTTGCAGGTGGTGCGGCGTCTGTTTGCCGCGATCAGTCGTTTGGGCGATGGTGTGTTCTGGTACACCCTGATGATGTTTCTGCCGGTGGCCTATGGTGAAGCGGGTTTGTATCCGGCACTGCGCATGGCCTTGGTTGGCGTAGTGGGGCTGTTGCTATACAAGTACCTAAAAACCCGTCTGACCCGCGAACGCCCCTACATCACGCTTGCCGGTGTGGTGGCAGGTACGCCCGCGTTGGATCGTTACAGTTTTCCCTCCGGCCACACGTTGCACGCGGTGAGTTTTACGGTGCTGGCCTGCTACAGCTTTCCAGCATTGGCGTGGCTGTGTGTGCCGTTTGCCGCGCTGGTGGCTATGTCGCGCGTAGTGCTGGGCTTGCACTATCCGACCGATGTGTTGGCAGGCGCCGGCATCGGTGGTGGGTTGGCGTTTGCTGGCCTGAAACTACTTCCTCTGTAGTTGTTGCTGACTTAAAACCAACCCCAAAACTGGGCTAGCGCTAAAAATCTGTCATTTTGACCTTGGGGAGAAATCCCTGCGACATTGACGGTCGAAATGACACTTACGGCCGGTATCGACGCAATGTGTATCAACACCGGCTTGCAGCGGGATCACTCGACGCGATACCCGAGTGCGGCGAACAGTTGACGGTTCTGCAGAGGGGGCGTTAGCAGCTTCAAATACGCCACCGCGCCCGTAGCCTGTTCCAGTTCAACTTAAAACTGGCATTGGGACGCCCTAACAGCTCGCTCAATTCAGTCTCATCCAGCATCCGATTTCACATTGTCAAATCCACAAATTTGTTCACGCCTCGCGTGCGAATGGCGGTTCGGCCATGGACTTGCTGACCAGAAAGTCGGCGTGTTCCGCCAGCGTAAATGGCACGGATTGGGATGAAGATGTGGATGTCGATGTGGTATGCGGGTGCGGTGGCCAGCGGTGCAGTACTTCACGGATGCGGCGTGGCGTGCCCAAATCGCTCCAACCACAGGCGGGTACGGACAACACTTCCAGAAACGATTCGGCGCCCTGCAAAATGTTGCGCGAAAAATCCAGGGATGGCAGCCGTGAATACAAGTTGTCCAATAAAACTTTTTGCAGTCGTGGCTCGTGCTCGCCGTGCACAATGCCTTTCATTTCTTCCAGGATATCGGCGCAGCGTTGGCGGAATAGTTGCAGCAACGTCGAGGCTTTGGCGCCGACAATGAAGCTATTCCATAGCGCGCCTTGCGATAGCAGTTGGTGTACCCGAATCATCGGCGGTTTCTCGACGAAACTGGCGACTGTAGAGACGCTATTGCCCAAATGCTTGCCGGGCAACACGTAGCCGAGCTCGCAATCGGGTTGCTCCGGTTCAATGCCGAGAATAATGAGTTTGTCCGCCGCGGCTTCGTTGAGCCGCTGCGAGGCGCGCAACAAGGAGTCTGCTAAGACGTCTTCGTCGTGCACATGATGATCGGAAGGCAGTATCAATATCTGTGCCTGTGGGTCGCGACGCACAATGTGTAACAACGGCAGCATGATGCCGATGGCGGTGCCGCAATTTTTCGGTTGCACAATTATTTGATCGTCGGCATAGCTGCTCAACAAGCTTTGCCACCATGGACGATGATGCGCGGCAACGATAGTGCAAATTCTATCTTTGGCCGACACGCTCTCGGCTCGGCGCAGCGCGCTGCCCAACAAAGTATCCTTGCCGTGCAGCGAACAGTATTGCTTGGGCACTGCAACGCCATCAGAAGTGGTGGTCAGCGATCTCAGGCGATTGCCATCGCCTCCCGCCAACACCAATGCCCAGACATGGTCGCCGTGATGACTACTGCGCATGGGTAACTCCCTGAAGCACGTGAGAGCCGGATTTCAATCGCAAACTAAACTCGACCGGGGAATTGGCGCTGCCAAGGGTTTGAATAAACCGGTAGCGCGTCGCCACGGTAACCAAGTTCAAAATGCCGAGAATCAGTAATAACCCAGGTAACAGGCTTGCCAGGGAATGAACTTGGGTTATGACTGATCGTGCTGCAATGCGGTAGGCATGTAGTGGGTTCAGATGCCGAAATTATGCGGATGAATACTGGTAGGAGCGCGCCATGTCCCGCTCCTACCAGGCTCGCAATTGGTTTACCAAGTAGCGTAGCTGGCTAAGTGCTTGGCTCGACGGCCCCGGTTCGTAACGCAAAGCGATATATACATCGCGCAGTTGTTGCAGTTGCGACGACAACTCCGGTTTTGCTTGAGCGGCACGGCTGAGAAAATCCACCGGACCTTCGTGTGGCGCGCAAACGATACCGGCCTTAGCCAGCTTGCGCTTCAGTTCCGCATACGCCTCGACCGCGGGATCGGAGCGCCGAGGCCGATAACGCCATGTCAGCCACGCCATCATACTCAAGAAAAATCCTACCAGCGCAATCAACAAGGCCATGCCTAAGGTGCGCCAGTCGGCGTTCTTGATGCCTAGCGCGTTCATCACCGAGCGTTGATCCTCGCTATCGAAATTGACGATGTGCGATTTCCAGAAGGTGTTCACCGCATCCCAGTTCTGGCGCAGTGGGTACATCCACGGGCTGCGCCGTAGCGTGCGTCCCGGCAGCATTTCGGATTCGGCAATAGCCGACTCCAGGCCACGCTCCACACGTTGCGGCGCAATGGCCGCAGTGGGATCGACACGCACCCAGCCGCGGCCTTCCAACCACACTTCCGACCAGGCGTGGGCGTCGGACTGCCGCACTACCAGATAATTGTTCACCGGATTAATTTCACCGCCTTGATAGCCGGTGACCACGCGCGCCGGAACCCCGCCGGCGCGCATCAGGAAGGTAAACGCCGAGGCGAAGTGTTCGCAAAAGCCACGCCTGGTGTTGAACAGGAAATCGTCCACTGTGTGTGCGCCGAGCAAGGGCGGTTCCAGCGTGTAATAAAACGCTTGTTGGCGGAACTGCCTTAGTACGGCATTCACATAACCGGCATCGTCGCCACGCTTGGCGCCTAACTGGGCGCCTAACTGGGCGCGTAACTGTTCGGCCATGGCACGCGCGCGGGGGTTCAGTGCTCCCGGCAGCAGCGTATCAATTCGCGCCATGCTGGTGGATAGACGTTCGCCCAACTGATAGTCGGTCGCAGCCACGACCTTCACCGCGATTAACTTGGTTACCGGCATAAAACTAAGTAGTTGCATATCGCTGGTGATAAAGCTGCGCCGTAGATCGGATTGCAGTGGCACGTCCAAAACAGGAACCCAGCGCTGATTACTCGGTTCCATCAACATGCGGTAGCGATAGGTTTTGTCACCGGCGATGACTTTTTGTGGCGCAAACATCTCGCTGCGCTGCCGTCGCCAAGTGCGGCCATCGAAGTCGTGCAACACGACGGCACGCCAATAACGTTGCGACGCAGGCGGCGGTGGTCCTTCAAACTCAACTCTAAATGCGACTTCGCTCGATAGGCTGAGATTAGAAACATCGCCGGGACTCATCGTCTCGCTCAAGCCGGAGGTGGCGGCGCCGTGTGATGGCAGCACCCAGAATTGTCCGGGCAGGCGCGGCACGAATAGGAACAGCAGAACGGCCAGCGGCAATGCTTGCAGCAGCATGCGTGAACTTCGGATCATTGCAGCGCTGTGGCTTAATTGCGCGCCGCCATCATGCATACGTAATAAACAGCTCGTGATCAAGGTCGTGCACAACAGCAGGTACGGCAGCAGAATCAGGTTCTGCTCGTATAGCAATTCGGCAAACAACAGGAACAAAGCAATGAACACCAAAATGCTGTAGTCGCGCACCGCGCGCGATTCCAGCAGCTTCATACCGGCCATCATGCCGAGTAGTGCGGTGCCGGCTTCCAAGCCATTCAAAGTGCGAAAGTTGGCGATCACTGCCAACATCGCCAGTAGTGCTAAGCC
>JANMSB010000164.1:0-14079 GCA_031388915.1 Pseudomonadota bacterium
GTGGTGAGGCAAACGCCGTGACTTGGGCGTCGGTTGTTGCCAACCCCTGTGTCTTCAAGCTATCGCTTAACGAAGCGGCGAAACTATCGCCCAAGGTCTTAAGCGCCTTAGGTGGCAACTCTTCCACAAACAGTTCAACCAATAGATTTTTCACTGCACTCATCTTCAAGAAGCCTTCTTCTTATTAAGCTCTAGCTGTGCGAGCGCTTCGTCGGCTCGATCACGTTCTTTCACCATCGGAAAGCCCAGACGCGCGCGGCTATCGAGATAGCTTTGCGCCACGGCGCGTGCCAAGTTGCGAATGCGGCCGATATAGGCGGCGCGTTCGGTGACGCTGATGGCGCCGCGTGCATCCAGCAGGTTAAAGGTGTGTGCGGCTTTCAGTACTTGCTCGTACGCAGGCAGCGCCAGTTGTTGTTCCATTAAGTACTTGGCCTGTTTTTCATGCGCGCCAAACGCGGTGAATAGAAACTCCACATCGCTGTGCTGGAAGTTGTACGTGCTTTGCTCCACTTCATTTTGATGGAACACATCGCCGTACTTGATGCCGGGTGCGTACACCAAGTCATAGACGTTGTTGACGCCCTGCAAGTACATCGCTAGGCGTTCCAAGCCATAGGTGATCTCGCCGGTGATGGGTTTGCAGTCGATGCCGCCGACTTGTTGAAAGTAAGTGAACTGCGTGACTTCCATGCCGTTCAGCCACACTTCCCAGCCCAGGCCCCAGGCGCCGAGCGTGGGGTTTTCCCAGTCGTCTTCCACAAAACGAATGTCGTTCGCCTTCAAATCAAAGCCCACGGCTTCGAGCGAACCTAAGTACAGCTCAAGAATGTCGGCAGGCGCGGGTTTGAGCACCACTTGGAACTGGTAGTAGTGCTGTAGGCGATTGGGGTTGTCGCCATAGCGGCCGTCCTTAGGTCGCCGACTGGGTTGCACATACCCGGCTTTCCAGGGTTCCGGGCCCAGCGCCCGCAAGAATGTGGCGGTATGGCTGGTGCCGGCGCCCACTTCCATGTCGTAGGGTTGGAGTATGGCGCAGCCACGATCCGCCCAATAGCGTTGCAGGGCCAGGATGAGATCTTGGAAGGTTTGCGGGGTGCTGGTCGCGCTAACCGGGCTGACTGAGCTGGGCATGGGCTTTTGGATAGGCGTCCGGAGGTCGGGCGCATCATTGTGGAGTGAAGTCGAACGCAAAAGGCTGGCGAGTATAGCCGAGCCTATTCGTTTATCGGGGCACGGTGAGTCTGCTCCGCACTTGGGCAGTTTTGTTTTTGTGTCGGACTGAGTAACAAGAACAGCGCCGCGTTGCGCACGTTGATGGTGCGGAATGCTTCGATTGCTGCGCCATCCCGGTGCTAACATCCACTTGATCCCGAGGTCCGGCGGCGAAGAGTCCAGCAATAGCGCGAAGTTGCGCTACGGCAGTGCGATGGCACGCTTCCTGCACTTTCGTGGATTCAATAGAGCATAGGTCTGTGACCGACGCGACGAGCGGTCCAAGGCATTCATTAATAAAGCATTCGTCGCTTTTCCGGAGGAGTACTCATGACAACCGGCGCTGATGTTCTCAGCTTAATTAAAGAGAAGGAAATCAGGTACGTGGATCTTCGATTCACGGACACACGCGGCAAGGAGCAGCACGTAACCGTTCCGGCATCCCAAGTGGACGCCAAGTTTTTTGCTGACGGCAAGATGTTCGATGGTTCGTCGATCGCCGGTTGGAAGGGCATCAATGAATCCGACATGATTCTCATGCCGGATGCCACCACTGCCATCGCCGATCCGTTTTTTGAAGATCCCACACTGATCATCCGTTGCGACATTCTCGAACCCGCCACCATGCAGGGTTACGACCGCGATCCGCGTTCCGTAGCCAAGCGCGCCGAGGCTTATTTGAAGTCTACGGGTATTGCCGACGGCGCCTTGTTCGGTCCTGAAAACGAATTTTTCATTTTCGACAGCATCCGCTACAACAACGACATGCATGGCTGCGGCTATGCCATCGACTCGCAGCAGGGCGCCTGGAACTCCAACACGGCCTATCCTGAAGGCAACACCGGCCATCGTCCGGGCGTGAAGGGTGGTTACTTCCCCGTGCCGCCCGTGGATGCGTTCCAGAACATCCGCGCCTCCATGTGTAATGTGCTCGAAGAAATGGGCATGGTTGTTGAAGTGCACCACCACGAAGTCGCGACCGGCGGCCAGTGCGAAATCGGCGTCGGTTGCGGTGGCTTGGTACGCAAGGCTGACGAAGTGCAAATGCTGAAGTACGTCGTGCTCAACGTAGCCCACCTGCACGGCAAGACCGCGACCTTCATGCCGAAGCCTTTAGTAGGCGACAACGGTTCGGGTATGCATGTGCACCAATCCCTGCAAAAGGCAGGCGTGGCGTTGTTCGCCGGCGACAAGTACGGCGGTTTGTCTGAAATCGCGCTGTACTACATCGGTGGCATCATCAAGCACGCCAAGGCCATCAATGCCTTCACCAACCCCGGTACCAATAGCTACAAGCGTCTGGTGCCAGGCTTTGAAGCCCCGGTGATGCTGGCCTACTCGGCCCGCAATCGTTCTGCCTCCATTCGTATTCCATGGGTACCGAACCCCAAGGCGCGTCGTATTGAAGTGCGTTTCCCCGATTCGTTGGCCAATCCGTACTTCGCGTTCGCGGCCATGATGATGGCTGGCCTGGATGGTATCCAGAACAAGATCCATCCGGGCGAACCGGCCGATAAGGATTTGTACGATTTGGAGCCGGAAGAAGAGAAGGGAATCCCGAAGGTCTGCCACTCGCTGGATATGGCGCTGGAAGAGCTGGACAAGGACCGCGAGTTCCTCAAGAAGGGTGGCGTGTTCACTGACGACGTGATCGATGCCTACATCGGTCTGAAGATGCAGGACGTTACCCGTCTGCGCATGTCCACGCATCCGGCTGAAATGGAGATGTACTACAGCTGTTAATGCTCTGCTGAGGGAGCTGGGCTGCGTCCTCCGACGCGGCTCAGCTCCCGAGGCTCACTAAGCGGCACCCTGCGTATTTGGGCGGTGCTGTGTTTGGGCGGTGCCGTGTTGTGGAGTGATATTGCTCGCAGCTTGCGCATCATCCTTTGTTCTCTGGAGGACTAGCGGGTATGCTTCCCGACCATGCGCTACATGCCGGTTCTGTTGTTGCTGATCACCATGCCCGTGCTGGCAGCAACCGTATGGAAGTGGCGCGATGCGAATGGCGTGGTGCATTACTCGGATCAACCCGTGCCGGGCGCCGAGCAGGTCAATGTGCAAAGCGCCAGTACCTATACGTCGGCGCCAACCGGGCCGGCCACCAGTGCGACGCCAGCCACCAAGGTTGCCGCGCCGGTCAATTACACGAATGTCGAAATCTGGAAACCCAGTGCCCAAGAGACCATCGCCAATTCCGGCGGTCAGGTCGGTGTTGGAGTACGTGTCGAACCGCTGTTAGCGCCTGGACATCGTTTGGCCTTGTATATGGACGGTCGCCTGGTGCCGGGATTTCCGCAGCAGGGCATGGAGTACGATCTGTCGGAAGTGGAGCGCGGCACGCACAGTTTGGTATTGGTAGTGGTCGATACCCAGGGCAAGCAAGTGATCACCAGCGCGCCCGTCGAGTTTTACGTGCGTCAGCCCTCGGTGCTGACACGACCGCGTTAACGCCTAAGCGCCGACACTCAATAGATTCCTTTGCTTGTTCGCCTAACCGGCACCGCGTACAGCGTGGTTATTGGCCGGCTATGCAGCGTCCTGCTGTGCGGCAAGGATCAGCAAGCTGATGGTAGCCGTGCCTAGAATCCGCATGGAACCCACCATGAATGACCTGGATCGCATACTCGATCATCTGAATACCAGCGTCCTGCTGGTAGATCGGCGTCAGGTGGTGCACTACCTCAATGTGGCGGCGGAAACGCTGCTGGGGATCAGTCGCAATCATATTCTTGGCCGCACCCTGGCGGAATTGCTGCGCGACGCCACTGAGCTGACATCGATCGTCGATCGAGCGTTTGAAACTTGGCAACCGTACGCACGTCGCGAACTGAATTTGCATAGCACCGGCGGCGAAGAGTTGGTAGTGGATTGCTCGGTCTCGCCGTTCGAAGATCGCGGCGATAGTTCCACCGTGTTGTTGGAAATCTCCGATGCCGCGCAGCATCAACGCATCTCGCGTGAAACTGCATTGATTAACCAAGTCGGCGGCAGTCGCTTGATGATTAAGCAACTGGCGCATGAGATTAAAAATCCCTTGGGCGGTTTACGTGGCGCGGCCCAATTGCTCGAGCGGCAGCTTAACGACGCTTCAATGCGTGAGTACACCTCCATCATCATCAGCGAAGCCGATCGTTTGAAGACCTTGGTGGATTCGTTGCTGGGTCCAGGACATACGCCGAATAAAGAACTGATCAATGTCCATGAGTTGCTGCAGCATGTGCGGCAGCTCTTGTTGGCGGATGCGCCGCTGGGCATCGTCATTGATCGCGACTACGACCCGAGCTTGCCGCCGATCAAGCTGGATCGAAATCAAATCATTCAAGCCATGCTCAACCTGGGCCGCAATGCCATTCAAGCGATGAATTCTTCTGGTCGCTTGATTATGCGCACGCGGGCGCTGACCAGCGTCAGTATCGGCACGCGCCGGCATCGTTTGGTGGCATCGATTCAGTTTGAAGACAACGGTCCAGGTGTGCCCGAGTCTTTACAAGACACGTTGTTTTATCCGTTCGTCACCGGCCGCTCCGAAGGCACGGGCCTGGGTCTGGCCATCGCACAAGACTTGGTCAGTCGCCATACCGGCTTGATCGAATTCGAAAGCCGGCCCGGCCGCACGATTTTTACCTTGCTAATTCCTTTCAATACCTATGATGCAGCAGATGGCCACAAAACCGCTTAATGTTTGGCTGGTGGATGACGATGCGTCCATACGTTGGGTGCTCGAGCGCGCGCTTAAGCAAGGCGGCATGGTGCCGACCGCGTTCGAACAAGCAGACGCGGCGCTATCGGCGTTGCGTCGCTCCCGTCCCGATGTGTTGATGACCGACATTCGCATGCCCGGCCGCAGCGGCTTGGAGTTGCTGGCCGAAATTCGCGATACCCAACCAGAGTTGCCGGTGATCGTGATGACTGCGCACTCCGATCTGGATAGTGCCGTGGCGGCTTATCAGGGCGGCGCGTTTGAGTATCTGCCCAAACCGTTCGATATCGATCAAGCCGTGGACTTGGTGCGCCGTGCCGCCAACCAAAAGAAAATTCCCGAGGAGGTCAGTACCGACCCACGACGTATTCCGGAAATGCTCGGCCAGGCGCCGGCCATGCAGGAAGTGTTTCGCGCCATCGGTCGGTTGTCGCGCTCCAGCATGACGGTGTTGATCAATGGCGAATCGGGTACCGGTAAAGAATTGGTAGCGCGTGCATTGCATCGCCATAGTCCGCGCGCCACCAAGGCATTCATTGCCTTGAATACCTCGGCGTTCACCGCGGACTTGTTGGAATCGGAATTGTTCGGCCATGAAAAGGGCTCGTTCACCGGTGCCGACGCACAGCGGCGTGGCCGCTTCGAGCAAGCCGACGGCGGCACCTTGTTCCTCGATGAAATCGGCGACATGTCACCGCAGTTGCAGACACGCTTGTTGCGCGTACTGGCCGAAGGCGAGTTTTATCGCGTCGGTGGTCAAACGCCGGTGCGTGTCGATGTGCGCGTTATTGCCGCGACCCATCAGGATTTATCCGAGCGCGTTAAACAAGGCTTGTTCCGCGAAGACTTGCTGCATCGCTTGAACGTTATTCGCATCGAAGTGCCGCCGTTGCGTGTCCGTCGTGACGACATCCCCGAACTGCTGCATTTCTATTTGAGCTCAGCGGCGACAGAGCTGGGTGTGGAAGCCAAGGTGCTTACCAAGGAAGCGGAAATCGCTCTGCTGGCCTACGACTGGCCGGGCAATGTGCGTCAGTTGGTGAACACCTGCCGACGCTTGACCGTCACAGCGCCGGGACGCGAGATCAAAGTGGCGGATATTCCCACTGACCTGGGTGGGGCACCCAATGCCGCCAGCTTGCAAGAAGAGTGGTCGAGGCAGCTCACCGCCTGGGCGGAAAAGCGTTTGGCCAGTGGCGGTGCGCCGTTACTCGACGATGCCATGCCCGAGTTCGAACGCACGCTGATTCGCGTGGCATTGCGCAAGACTGAAGGTGGCCGCCAGGAAGCCGCCAAACTCCTCGGCTGGGGTCGCAATACCTTGACGCGCAAGCTCAAGGAACTCGATATGGATGATGAGTAGCTCACGAGCCGGGTGTAGGGGCGGGTCTCAGACCCGTTCTCTGCTGTGTAGTTAAGCAGGCGGGTTTAAAACTCGCCGCTACACGGCCTCGGCGCATCACTTGCTTACCAACATGGAACCTTGGGTCCTCAAAGCGATGCAACGTTGGCCAAATGTGCCGACAGTGTTCGGTTGGTTGAGTCTGGACCGACGCGGGCGTTGGTTGATCAAGGATGAACTCATCACGCGGCCACAAATCATCGACACGATCAATGCCAACTACGGCGTCGATGAATATGGTCGTTGGTATTTTCAGAATGGGCCACAGCGGGGGTACATGCGGTTGGCGTATGCGCCGTTCGTGTTGCATGTGAACGGGGAAGCATTCATGACGCATACCCAACGACGGATTGAGCACACCTCGCGGGTATACCTAGATGAGGAAGGTTCGCTGCTATTTGCCACCGAACATGGACCCGGAGTGCTCATTGACACGGATCTCGATTGGGCGCTCACCTGCATTAGCCACAACAAAAACTCAGTGGCAGCAGAGGACATCGCCACTGCGCTCATCCTGCCTTCGGGCAGCACCACCGAACTGACATTTTCGTGGCAAGGTAACGAACTGCCGATCGCTCGGTTAGATTTCGCAGCGCAACCGGAGGTATTCAAGTTTGTTCGTGAGCCCCAGCCGCGCCCGAATGAGCGTACCGCCACGGCCGCGCCGGATTGAGGTAGTGATCAGCAGTACGCCAACTTCTAAGAGCCCAACATCTTCGTCAACGCCGCAGCCGAAATCTCTTTGCAGCCGCTGGCGTTCTGGCCCGACCACAACGGCGAAAAATCACCGCGACCCACGCTCTCGGCTGTGGCGCGCAGCGGTGCGAGCGCAGCACTTGCCAACGGGAAAGCCGGTGGTAATTCACTGATTGCACCGAGGTCGCGCATCAAGCGATTGACGATACCGCGTGCCGGACGACCGCTGAATAAGTTAGTGATGGCGGTTTCTGCATCAGGATTCTTGAGTGCTGCGCGGTGAACCACGCTGGTGGTGACTTCGGGGCACAACAGATAGGCCGTGCCGATTTGTGCTGCCACCGCGCCAAGTTTTATCGCCGCCGCAACACCGCGCGCGTCTGCGATGCCACCCGCCGCAATCACCGGCACTCGAACTGCCTTGGCGATACGTGCAACCAAGGCAAACGTCCCTACTTGGGTTGAGAGGTCTTCGGACAGAAAGATGCCGCGATGGCCACCGGCTTCAAAGCCTTGAGCGATGATGGCGTCGACACCTTCATGTTCAAGCCATTGCGCCTCCCCGATAGTTGTAGCGCTGGCGATCACCTTGGCGCTGCTGGCGCGTACACGCGCCAGCAATTCCCGTTTTGGCAAGCCAAAATGAAAGCTCACCACGGCAGGTTGGTAGTGCTCGACGAGCGTGGCCGCTTCTGCGTTGAATGGCGAACGTGTGGGTACAGCCATCATCACATTTGGATCGAGGCCCAGTTCTTCGTAATACGGACGCAACGCCGCGCGCCAGCGTTCATCACGCGATGTATCCGGCGGTGGCGCTGCATGGCAAAAGAAATTTGCATTGAACGGGCGATTCGTCGCGGCCTTGATGGCTGCAAGCTCACTCGCCATTTGCTTGGCATCCAACATTGCACAGGGCAACGAGCCCAAGCCGCCTGCGTTTGACACCTGAATGGCGAGCGCACTGCCTTGAGAGCCAGCCATAGGCGCTTGGATAATGGGCATATCAATGCCGAATAACTGTGACAGCGGATTCATAAGCTCACTCGCATCGACACAACGGTGCAGTCACTAGTCTAGCGCGACAGGCGTGGCTTACTGGCCAGCGCCGCTGCTTGAGCTTTCTAGATAGAATCGACAAGACTGCTCATAGGCAAGCGAGTTCCAGCACCAACCACAAACTCGCATAGTGGCAGCAACGTTACCCAATGACATCGGTCAGTGGCATCCGTGCATTGCTTCATCACTCGCGGCACACCACACTAGGGCTATGACCGCGTCCATCAAATCTCCGCTGATTCCTCTGGCCACGCACACGCTGCCGTGGTTTGCGCTGCTGGCATTAGCGGTGGGCGCAGCGCCGTTTGCAGTAGCGCGCGAAATGTTGCTGCTGCCACGACTGGCGGGGTTCGCGCTGGCGGGGTTGTTGCTGGAGACAGCGCTGACACGGCTGCTGCCGTTGTTTCAGACGCGCAGTGGCCTGCGAGTGCTGGTCGACATTCTGGCGTTGTTGGCGTTTGCGGTGTTGATCAGCGCTGCCACCGGTGCGTTGGAAAGCCACTTGCTGGCGTTGTTTTTGTTGCCTTTGACGGCATCTGCGATTGCCTTGAGTCGCTTCGGTTTTATGCTGGCAGCGCTGTTGGTTGCGTTGTTGTATGTGTTGTTGGGCGCGCTGACGCCGCAGGTGGAACTGCTGTCGTCGGCATTCGTGATTCGGATTATTGGTAGCTTGGCGCCCGCCTTGATTGCCACGGCGGCGATCTCGCTGCTCATGAATCAAATGCAGGTGGCTGAGCGGCAGATACGCGATCTGTCGTCCAGCGATGCCCTGACAGGCTTGACCAACCTGCGAGCTTTCGAAGCGCAACTGGAGTTGCATCACCAACAATCCGAGCGCAGTGGCCGTGCCTACAGTCTGGCGGTCATCGATGTGGACAATCTGCAGCAGATCAACGAGGCGCATGGTCATGTTGCGGGAAACCAGATGTTGCTGGCGGTCGCTGAGGCGGTGAAACGCTCCATCCGCAGCGCCGACACGGCTGCGCGGTTGGGGGGCTATGAAATCGCCGTGTTATTGCACGATGCCGAGACCACCACTGCCGGCACGGTGGCGCAGCGCATCCGCAACAACGTGTATGCCGGCACCATCTCGGTCGCCAACCGCCTGCTGCGGGCCAATGTCAGCATCGGCGTGGCGAGTTTCCCGAAGGACCAGCTCAATCCCAAGGAACTACTGAACCAAGCGGTGCAACGCATGCAGAAGGACCGCAGCCTGCGTCGTGCTGCGGATCGTTCCGCCGACAAACCCAGCGCGCCGCTGTAGCAGCCGGTCCAGCGCGTCACCGGCGAGTCGTGCCGAGGCTCGATGTGTACAATGGCGCCCCCAACTGATCGGCTACCTTTCCCCGTCCATCCAGATGAATACCGCAGCGGCAGCTACCAGCAGCGCAACTTGGCGCGACTATTACGAACTCGGCAAGCCACGGGTGGTGATGCTCATTGTGTTCACCGCGTTTGTCGGCATGTTGCTGGCGGTGCCGGGCATGCCGCCGCTCAACGCGCTGTTGTTCGGCAATTTAGGGATTGCACTGGCAGCCTCCTCGGCGTCGGCGATCAACCATGCGCTGGATCGGCGCTTCGACCTCGAAATGAATCGCACTAAAGGTCGGCCGATTCCCCTGGGTCACGTCAGCGAAAAACAGGCCCTGGCCTACGCCCTGGTGCTGGGCGCGCTGTCGATGTTGATGCTCACTACCCTGGTGAACGCCTTGACGGCCATGCTCACCTTCGCGTCATTGATCGGCTACGCCATTGTTTATACCGTGTGGCTGAAACACGCCACGCCGCAGAACATTGTGATCGGCGGCGCGGCCGGCGCTGCGCCCCCGGTGTTGGGTTGGTCTGCCGTGACCGGCACCGTTGATCCTAATGCGCTGCTGCTGTTCTTGATCATTTTCATCTGGACGCCACCACACTTCTGGGCGCTGGCGATTGCGCGTCGCGATGACTACGCCAAAGTGGGCATTCCCATGTTGCCAGTAGTGTATGGCGTGGAGTTCACCAGCCTGCACATTCTGCTGTACACCATTCTGTTGCTGCTGGTGACCTTGCTGCCCTACCTCACCGGCATGTCGGGTTTGCTGTACCTGGCAGCGGCGCTGATTCTCGGCGGCATTTTCGTGTTCTACGCGGTAAAACTGAAGTTCCGCCCTACCGCACAATTGCCCATGCGCACCTTCAGCTATTCCATCACCTATCTGTCGCTGTTGTTTGCCATGCTGCTGGTCGATCACTACTTCAGCATCCGCTGGTGACCTCGGGCACACCCGCATGGCCCGTTCCCAGTCTTCCGGCTTTGTACCTTGGTTGTTGCTGGGCGTCATTGCGCTGATTTGTTACGGCTCGTTGTATCCGTTCAACTTCAACTTCGATGGCAGCTATCCCACCTTCAGCGCGGCGCTGAACAAGCTCAGTTGGGCGCGCGCCGGACGTGCGGATCGCGTCCGCAACGTGCTGCTGTATGTGCCGTTGGGTTTCTGTTTGATGTTGATGCTGCGTAACCGGCTGGGCTTCGGTCTGGCGGCGCTGCTGTCGACGCTGTTAGGCGCGCTGCTATCGCTGGGCGTTGAACTGGCGCAGGTCTATCTGACCATCCGTGTGCCCAGCTTGATGGACATCACCTTAAACGCTGCCGGCACCCTGCTGGGCGCCGTGGGTGGCGTGGTGTGGCGAAGTTTGAGCGGGCTGGTGTACTTGCCGACAAACACCCGGGCTCGTCCCGGCGATCGCAGCGCCCTGGTCCTGCTAATCACCTGGGTGTTGTGGCGGTTGGCGAATTTTCAGCCGGCCATCAGTTTGACGCGTCTGAAGCTGGCGTTGCGGCCGCTGCTGGAGTGGGATTTATCCCTGTCGTTAACCTTGCAGTTCCTGGTGATGTGGCTGGTGGTGGCGCAGGCGGTATTGAGTTACGCGCATCGGCAACGCAGTAACGAAGTCTTGCTAGCGGTGATCGCCATCGTGCTGGTGGGGCGATTGCTGTTTGTCACGCCCGCATTTATTCCCTCTGAGTTGCTGGCGCTGGTGGTGTTATTGCCGACCTTGGTGTTGTTGCACAAGTTTCGCAGCGCGCCGCAAAGCGCCGTGGTGTTGGCGGCATTCGTGGTGTTGTTTCTTTATGAGCGCCTGACGCCATTCACGTTCGGCAGCATGGAGCACAACTTCGACTTCTGGCCGTTCATAAGTTGGATCCACCAGGGCATGCCCATCGATGCCGACTCGCTGCTACGCAAGCTATTCGTGTTCGGCGCCATGATTTGGTTGTTGAAAGATGCGGGCTTACCCATGCAAACCGCGCTGATGGCGGTAGTGGCGGTGGTGTTAGGCATTGAAGTGCTGCATCTATGGCAGCCGGGACACAGTAGCTCAATCACTGATCCCGCCCTGGCGTTCATCATGGGCGTGTTGATGCGCTTTGCCAGCGACGAACGCCCGGCAAAACGCAGTGCTTATGCTCGCCGTTAATCTGTAAAGAGTCCGATGGATATTTCACACCTAATCGATAAGTTGAATGATGCGCAACGTCAGGCCGTCACTGCGCCACTCGGGCCGGCATTGATATTGGCGGGCGCCGGCAGCGGCAAAACCCGCGTGTTGACGCACCGCGTCGCCTGGCTGGTGGAAGTCGAGAACGTCTCGCCGCACGGCATCATGGCGGTGACCTTTACCAACAAAGCCGCCGGTGAAATGCGTGCGCGTATCGAGCAGATGCTGCATCTGCCCACGGCGCCGTTATGGATCGGCACCTTCCATGGCATCGCACATCGCTTGTTGCGTTTACATTGGCGCGAGGCAGCCTTGCCGCAAACGTTTCAAATTATAGATGCCGACGACCAGCAGCGCGTCGTCAAGAAAATTCTCAAGGCAATGAATCTCGACGAGGCGCGCTGGGTGCCCAAGGAAATCACTTGGTTCATCAACGCCCAGAAAGACGACGGCCTGCGACCCAAGCATTTGAAAGACGAGGGCGATCACCATCGTCGGCAGTTGATTCGTATTTATGAGGCCTATCAAGCAGCCTGCGAGCGCGGCGGCATGGTCGATTTCGCCGAATTATTGCTGCGCGTATTTGAACTGTTACGCGACAACGCCGCGGTACTCGAACACTATCGTCGCCGCTTTCAACACGTACTGGTCGATGAGTTTCAAGACACCAACGCCATTCAATATCAATGGCTGCGGCTGTTGGCCGGCCCACAAGGCAATCCGTTTGTGGTGGGCGATGATGACCAATCCATTTACGGTTGGCGCGGCGCCAAGGTTGAGAATCTGATGCAGTTCCAGCGCGACTTTCCGCGCACGCAAACATTCCGCCTGGAACAAAACTATCGCTCCACCGGCAACATACTCAATGCTGCCAACAAATTGATCGAAAACAACGGCGGCCGTCTGGGCAAGAATTTATGGACCAGCGGCAGCGATGGTGAGCCTATCAAGTTGTACTCGGCCTACAATGAACGCGATGAAGCCGATTTTGTCGTCAACCGCATCCGCGACTGGGTGAACAAGGGTGGCAAACGCAGCGAATGCGCCATCTTGTATCGCGCCAATGCCATCTCGCGCGTGTTTGAAGAAGCCATGATCTCAGCGCGCATGCCGTATCGCGTGTACGGTGGCCTGCGGTTCTTCGAACGCGCCGAAATCAAGGATGCCTTGGCGTACTTGCGCCTGATTCAAAATCGCAGCGACGATGCCTCGTTCGAGCGCGTGGTGAATCTGCCCACACGCGGCATTGGCCTGAAGACCTTGGACATTCTGCGTGACTATGCGCGCGCCAATGCCTGCACCATGTGGGAAGCTGCGGGCGCTAGCATGAAAGAGCTTGGCCCCAAGGCGGGCAGCGCGCTACATGCATTCATGTTGCTGATCGAGCAAATGGCTCAGCACACAGGCAATCTGCCGTTGCACGAACAAGTCGATCACGTCATCGCGCATAGCGGTTTGATTGGCCATCACCAAAAAGAAAAAAGCAGCAATCGCGGCGGCGCCGAGGCGCGCGTGGAAAACTTGGAAGAATTAGTCAGCGCCGCGCGTGGCTTCGATGCCGATAGCGTCGTAACCGAGGAGGCCGGCGAGATGACGCCGCTGGCGGCCTTCCTTGCACACGCAGTGCTTGAATCCGGCGAAGGACAGGCCGAAGCCGGTGAAGACAGTGTGCAGATGATGACCTTGCATACCGCCAAGGGCCTGGAGTTTCCCGTAGTGTTCTTATGTGGCTTGGAAGAAGGTTTGTTTCCGCATCAACGCTCCAGCGCCGATCCATCCGGTATGGAGGAAGAGCGTCGGCTGTGCTACGTGGGCATCACGCGCGCCATGCGGCAGTTGTACTTGAGCTATGCGGAGACGCGGCGACTACACGGTGTCGATAGTCATGGCTCGCCTTCGCGTTTTATTCGCGAACTGCCGGCGACACTACTCGAAGAAATCCGACCGCGCATTCAAGTATCGCGTCCGGTGTATAACCCACAAACCTATGCGCAACCGCGCTCCAGCAGCTTGCGCGAAGAAACACCGGATGGCGTTGGTCTTGGGCAACGCGTGCGTCACGGCAAGTTTGGTGATGGCGTGGTGTTGGAGCTGGAAGGCCAAGGTACGCATGCGCGCGTGCAAGTGCGCTTTGAACGGCAGGGAACCAAGTGGCTGATGCTGTCTTACGCGAATTTGGAAACGTTGTAACGCCACTTGCTGGTTGGCGGGTACGCTGGTCAGTACATAAGTTACGACCAAGTTATAAGTGCGTCGCAGATTGGACACGGCAGAGCACACAGCAGCGATCTACTGAGAACTGCCGCACGTCCATTCACGGAGTTCGCGCTATCGTGGCATCGAAACATCGTTATTGGCAGGCCATTGAATATCTGTAGCGGCCCATGGTGACGATGTTGGCAATTGTGATCCCACTCACATGAGGACGATGCCATGACATTGAACCCGAAGAATCTGACGAATATTACTATTGCCGCGTTGATAATTGGTTTGACTGCTTGGGCGTCATTGCACGTACTGGTCA